>CAZZML010000133.1:0-7874 GCA_964654735.1 uncultured Roseivirgaceae bacterium
ATCTTAGTTAATATAGGTTTTCATTATAAAAAACGATGCAATATCGTTAATTTTTCTAAAGTGAAATTCTATTTTATTACCTGTTTTTTTTACAATATCAATAAATCCTAAACCAGCTCCACCTTTTTCCGAAATTCTGCTTTCTAGAATTTTCTTTTTATAGTAGGCTTTAATTTCATCTTTATTCATATCATTTACTGTTTCAATCATTTCAGTTATTTCGGCAATACGTGAATTAGCCACTGGGTTGCCAGTTACTACGAAATAACCATCAGTAGATTTACTAACCATAAATATACCTGTTCCAGGTATTTCTGGTAGCCCGGATTCTGCATTATCTGAATGTTTTCCAATATTTTGTAGGCACTCTACCATAACATGATATACTCTTTTCTTAATTGGCAGGCTTGTATCCCCTTCTTCAAGATTCTTTTGGGTCATAGAAGTAAATGTTTTGGTAATTTCCTGATTTACTTCTCCTTCATAAATAAGCATAATATCATTACTGACCATATTTTCATGTACGGAGTACACAAAGTCCATAAATTCTGAGTTGTTAAATTTGGTTAGTTTGTCCATTGCTATTTATTAAAATTTTATTCCAATCAATAATACATCATCTATTTGCCTGGTTTCACCCTGCCAATTTTCAAAAGTTTCTTTTACTTTTAACTGTTGTTCTTTCATGGGTAGATGAGCGTTTCCTAATAATAATTCTCTTGTTCTTTTAGGCCCCAGTTTTAATTGATCTGGTCCTCCAAATTGATCTACAAATCCATCTGAAAAGAAGTAAATATGATCACCTTCTTCAATATTTATTATATGGTTATTGAAAGTGTTTTTTCCTTCGTATTGGTTGCCTCCTATAGGGTATTTGTCTCCTTTATACTGTTCTAGTTCTCCTTTTCTTACATGGTATAATGGGCGATGAGCACCAGAATATTGTACCTCATTAGATTCTAAATCAATTCTGCACATGGCTACATCCATACCATCAGCAGCTTTATTTCCTTCGGCATCTTGCTTAAGGGTTTTTACAACACCCCAGTGCAAATCGTATAATAAGGTAGCAGGGTCAATGTCTTTTTTATTTACTAAATCTTTAAGCAATAAATTTCCAATTAGCGACATCATTGCGCCAGGAACTCCATGACCAGTACAATCTACAGCTGCTATGTATATATATTTTTCGTTTTTAAAAAGCCAAGGAAAATCACCGCTCACAACGTCCTTCGCCTTAAAATAAATAAATGATTCCTTAAGATGTGATCTTATCTCGTCTTCCGTAGGAATAATGGCATGTTGAATACGCTGTGCATAATTAATGCTATCAGTAATGCTTTTATGCTGTGCATCAACAACTTTTTTGGTTTCTGTTAACTCTTCTAGCGTTGCTGCTAGTTGTTGTTTCATTTCACGCTCTCTCCAGGTTGCAGATACTAAATGTGTATTAGTTACAGTTAGTTCTTCAACATTCATCTTAAGCATTTCGTTTTCTTGCTTAAGCTTTTTGATTTTGTCATCAAGAGATTCTACCTTCTCCTCGCTCATTAGTTTTGGCTTTCTTTACAATTATTTTAATTATCCGAGTGCTCTCTTAGCTTATCTAAATATGTTTTGCCTTTTACAAATTGCTTTATTCCTTCAATAAACTTTGCATCTAAAAACCATACAAATTCTGGACTAAAATCCACTTCTTCAGTATGAAATTGTGCACTAATCTGTAGATAATACTTACTGTCTGTTGCTCTTGAAAGAAGAAACGGCATCACTTTCTCTTCTGACATAATATTCAATTCAGGAATACCTCCATGAATATTGAATTTTAACAGATTGGAAAACTGTGTAATTACCGAAGCACTAATTATGTTGTCTGCTTCTTTCAAAATAGCATCAGACATTACAAGCTTTTGTTCTTCATCTTCTAAAATAGAAGTAGGAAGGCTGATTTTGAGAAGTTTATTAACTTCTTTTTCATTAAAAATTAAGTAACAAACACCACTTAACTCTCCTACAATGTCTGTTGTAAGCACATGAATGTTATTGCCCGTTTTCTTTGATAGGTCTTTGGCTTCATCAATATTTTTCAGAATTAGCTCGGAGCTTCTAATTATTACTTTTTGTTGCGAGAAGAAAGAAAGAGAATCTGCTGCTTTGCTCAAACCAATGTTGATAATTTCTTTGGCAACATCGGTTTCAATATTATTTAAGTAATCCATAATCATAGATACTAGTTGTTACAAGCTTTGTTTACTTTTTCCACCAACCCATCTGGTGTAAAAGGTTTTACAATGTAATCTGCTGCCCCAAGAGACATGCCCTCATCTACAACTGATTGCTGTCCAACAGCACTAATCATTACAATGGTTGATTTAATGCCTTCTTCTTTTAATACTTTCAAAATATCAAGCCCAATCATATCAGGCAAAACGTTATCTAATGTGATAACATCAGGTTCTAATTCTAAGGCCATTTCTATAGCTGTTTCGCCATCTCCTGCCATTCCCACCACATTATATCCTTCTTCGGATAATGCTGAATTAATTAGGGTTCTCATGTATAATGAGTCATCGATAATTAGTACACTCTTACTCATAATCTTTTAGGTTTTGAATTAATGTCAAAATTAGATATTAATTTTTATTGATTCTATACAATTTTACCTCGATATTTTAGTTGCACATATACCTATACGTTTATAGGTATAAATACTTACTTTACCTCGTTGTGTATTTTACATTGATGTTGCACTTCATAAGCAATAGAATAAATTGACATTATTTTGTCCACAGCATTCAATTTAATAGCTTCTTTCGGCATTCCAAAGACAATACAGGTTTTTTCGTTCTGAGCGATGGTAAAAGCTCCAGTAGTTTTCATTTCCAACAAACCTTGAGCTCCATCATTTCCCATCCCTGTCATAATAACACCAACGGCATTTTTACCTGCATACCGAGCCACCGACCTAAATAATACATCTACTGACGGGCGATGCCTATTAACAAGCGGGCCTTCTGTTACCTCTACAAAATATTTGGCACCGCTCCTTTTTAAAAGCATGTGCTTATTGCCTGGCGAAATTAGGGCTTGCCCTCTAAGTACAGTATCTCCATTTGTTGCTTCTTTAACTGTAATTTTACATTGTTCATTTAGTCTATCGGCAAATTGTTTAGTAAACAACTCTGGCATATGTTGTACAATAACAATTCCTGGACTATCTAGAGGGAATGATTCTAGAAACGTTTTAAGTGCTTCTGTTCCTCCGGTTGAGGCTCCTATCGCTACAATTTTTTCAGTTGTTTTTGCCAAGCTTGAATTTTGGATATCGGGTTTTGCCAATATAGCATCTGCAGTTAGCTTGGGCTTAACTGATTTGGGGGCTCTCGCTAACCCAATTCGCCTACGATGAATAACCGCATGTGAAGCGGCCTTTACTTTGTCTACTAGTAGCATAGCAGCTTCTTTTCTTTGTTCGGCAGTGTGCAATTGCGGTTTTAGTACTACCTCAACAGCCCCTGATTCAAGTGCACTTAGGGCAGTTTCTGTTCCTTTAGATGTAAGTGTTGATATTATGATGACAGGAATTGGATGCTGAGACATTATTTTTTTAAGAAATGTAATCCCATCCATTTTGGGCATTTCTACATCTAAAGTAATTACGTCTGGTACCTTATTTTTGATCTGTTCTACAGCCATATATGGATCAGACGCTGTAGCAACGACTTCTAATTCTGGATCTGAGGATAAGATTTCAGTGAGCGATTGGCGTACAATCGCAGAATCATCAACAATTAAAACTCTGATTTTCTTATTCACTTTGTCTTGATATATATTTCATAAACACTTCACCAGTAGAAGTATTAAAATTCAATTTTCTTCCTTTATGCCCACCTAAGCTCTTTGCGACAATTTTAATGTTTAATTCAGCCAGAATTTCTTCGGCTACCTTAATATTCCTTTGTCCAACACCCAATTTATGATCTAATTGGTTTGCTCCACCAAATATCTTTGCAACTAAGTTTTCTTTTTTACTGCCTAGTTGTTCCATTTTTTTTACCAGACTTTCAATGGCTATATTACCATATTTGGGTGACGCTAGTTCCTTGCCATTCCAAAAAGGAAGCATATAGTGGTTTATGGCACCTACGTTTTTTGTTTCATCAAATAAGCATACGGCCACACATGAACCAAGCACAGTTGTAACCATATGGGCTTCACGTTTAATAAATAGCGTAGAAGGGTACAAGTAGTATTTCGGTATGGTGGAAGAATTACTCAATTAAAAAACTTCCGCTTCATTGTCACTTTCATCATCATCAAAAAAGAATACATTTCCACTGTCTGAAAATGTATGCATACCATCTTGTTCAGCAATTGGAATGGAAATTCCAACACTACACCCTTTACCAATAATACACTCTACATGAACTGAGCCTTGAAGAAGCTCTACTTGTGCTTTTGTAACGGTTAACCCAAGTCCATGGCCTGAATGACTTTTTGTAACGCCTGTTTCTAACTGCACAAACCGATCAAATATAACTTCGTAGTCTTTTGCAAGCATACCCACCCCTGTATCAATTACGTTGATAATTAGTTCTTTTTCTCCTCTTACAGATATGTCTAGGATGAGTTTTCCGTTATTCTTATTATACTCAATTCCATTTGATACGAGATTTCGAATAATGGAACTTAACATACCTGCATCGGTAATAAACTCAAGGGATTTAGTGCATTTTAGCTCTATAGTTAACTTTTTACGCTCAAATAGATGCTCAAACTTATCCAGTACGCTATTCGCCAAGGATTCTACATCCACTTTTCCAAAATTTGGTTGGAGCTCACCAGCCTCTAGCTCGGCAGCAGTAAAAATATTGCGCAATTGAAAATCAAGACTAAAGGCCTCTTGATGAATTAAACTAGAGGTATATTTTACTTGCTTTAAATCACCAGGTTTTCGACTTAACTTATCTGCCAGACCCAAAATGGAAGAAAGAGGATTGTTAATTTCGTTTCTAATATTTGAAAGGAATTGAGTTTTTACTGACTCTGATTCCATTAGTTTTTTATTAACTTGCTCCAGTTCATTCATTAACCGTTCTTGCTCTAGAACAGCAATTCGATTCTGTTCAAACCTTTCACTAAGCTCGTCAATTATCTGTTTTTCAGTAAGCTTTTTCATCTGTTATAATTTATTTTACCTCGTGGTTTCATAGCAGAATTAATATTAAGGAGTATGCCTATAAATTGTTGGTGCAACCTGAGTTACAGGAGCTCTAATGCCAGTTGTAGATTCAGAATGCCCTAAAAACAAATATCCTCCTGGTTTTAACTTAGCACATATTGCATTAATTACTTTTTCTTGCATTTCTCTATTGAAGTAAATCAATACATTTCGGCAAAATACCAAATCAAAATCATTTGGAATTCCTACTAATGGAACAGTTAAATTAACTGTTCTGTAACGCAAATTTTTTTGCAAAACGGGAGTTACTTTAACCGTTTTTCTATCTTTATTTTTACTGCGTAAAAAGTATTTTCGCTTAATATTAAGAGGTATTATATCTACTCTTTTTTGATCATAAATGCCTTTGGAGGCCCTTTGTAAGATCCCTGTAGAAATATCGGTTCCTAACATTTCGTAAGTAAAACCAGGATTTTCTTCAATAAATTCTAGCAGCTCAATAGCAATTGTATAAGGTTCTTCGCCACTTGAAGCCGCTGCGCTCCATATTTTTAAATGTTTATTGTTTTTACTGAATTCGGGGAGAAGCTCTTCCCGCAGAAACTCAAAATGATGTGGCTCTCTGTAAAAATCAGTTTTATTGGTTGAAACGGCATCAATGAAAAAGGGAAGTTCTCTAGCTTGTCCAATATCACTAAATAAATAGTCAATATATTCTGCAAAATTGTTTAGATTGTTTTGCTTAATTCTCTTTTGAAGTCGTCCTTCCAATAAGACTTTTTTCGAATCAGGCATCTGTATGCCATAATTGCGATGTATAAATTTTCCCAGTTTTTTAAACTGAGGGATAGTTAGTTTGGAGGAAAAAACTTCATTTGAATTAATCATCTATGAATTTGGCAGATTAAAATTTTTCGTACTCATCGTCCGTTTCATCATTTCCATCTAGCTTAATCTCTACACCAGCATTTTTTTGTGAAGAAGTTTCTTCTTTTCTTACCTGTTCTGCTTTTACTTGACCAGAAGTATATGATTTATTTTTGTTAGATGCTGTTTCTACATCTCCTGTGGACAGGATGCCTTTTCTGATAGCTACATCATCTATTTTAAAGAAAGAAATGGCTTCTTTTAACTGATTTCCTTTATTGCTAAGATCATCAGCATTATGTGCTATCTCCTCTGAAGCGGATGCGTTACGTTGCACCACACTATTAAGTTCTTGTAAGGCATTATTAACTTGCTCCGCACCAGAGTTTTGTTCTTTACTGGCAGCAGTAATTTCTTGTACAAGTCGGGCTGTTTTATCAATATTGGGTACAATAGCTTCTAATAAATTGCCGGCTTTTTCAGATATTTTTAAGCTTGAGCTCGTAAGATCATTAATTTCATTTGCTGCTTCCTGACTTCGTTCTGCCAGCTTACGCACTTCTGCTGCTACTACTGCAAATCCTTTACCGTGTTCTCCTGCTCTAGCTGCCTCAACAGCTGCATTTAGCGCTAGTAAATTGGTTTGCCTTGCAATTTCCTCAATGATTGATATTTTATCAGCTATGGTTTTCATAGAATCAACAGTTTGGGCAACTGCAGAGTTTCCTTCTTGAATATCTTCTGATGCTTGTATTGCTATTTTTTCTGTTTGCTGTGCATTCTCTGTATTTTGTTGAATGTTGGCAGACATTTCTTCCATTGAGGCTGCTACTTCTTCGGCAGAGGCAGCTTGCTCGGTTGCTCCTAAAGATGTTTGTTTGGAGCTGTCTTTAATTTTGGAACTTGAAATGCCAATGGAATCAGAAGTGGCAAAAATTACTCCAATGGCATCTTTTAGCCTATCTGTCATAATTAGAAATTGGTTAA
Source organism: uncultured Roseivirgaceae bacterium (assembly GCA_964654735.1). GTDB lineage: Bacteria > Bacteroidota > Bacteroidia > Cytophagales > Cyclobacteriaceae > JAKISE01. The sequence goes on from CAZZML010000133.1 coordinate 7,037, forward strand.
TCATTTCGCCAATTTCATCATTATTGGTAACAATAATTTTCTGCGTTAAATCTCCATTGGCCATCGCTTTAATGGTGTCAATGGCATCCCCAATTCTTTTAGTAATACTTGAGGCAATAATTAGGGCAATAATTACTGCCAATACGAATACTGCAATCGCAGAAACAATAATGGTTGTTTTTGATTGGTCAATAATTTCAACAACTTTAATTGTAGCTCCTTCAGTTGATTTAATAGCAATTAAGCGATCTAATGTTTTGGTTAGCTGTTCGGTTGTTGGTGCAATGGTAGATTCCATTAAATCTTCTGTTTCGAACATTGTAAGAGGGTCGTTATAACTTTCAAAAGAAGAAAGAGACTGCATTACAGAAGCTTGAGCAGCTACCACTTCATCAAAATTGATAATTAGGGAGGTTAGCGTATCCTTGGTTTCCTGAGACCAATCGACCATGATAGTTTCAAGTTTAGACTTAATGGCATCATATCGAGTATCGTGAATTTCGATAAGCATTACCTTGGTATCTTCTTTTCTACCCACATAAACCCAATTAAAAGTGTATTCTTTCGATTTGGTAATAAGGTCGTTTAATTCATCAAGAACTACTACATCTTCGCCTCTACCAGCGTAAAGGTTAGATATGATATTTTGAGAATTGCTAACTGCATTATAAACAAGTGCAGAACTTGCAATAAAAGTGAATACTAAAATTGCAAAGCCTATGATTAGTTTAGCTTTAAGTTTTAGATTTCTAAAAGGATTGATCATTATAACTATTTTTAAATTTTTATTTTTCGATTGAATTAAACCTAGATTGAGCGATTCTCTGAAGCGATAAGC
>CAZZML010000134.1:0-7853 GCA_964654735.1 uncultured Roseivirgaceae bacterium
TCATCACAAAGTTCCTTGCGGATTTAAGGTAATACAAAAATGCTGTCCTAGTTAGAACTTAGCCCTTTTTAGTTGGTTTTCCTTTAGAATTCATTAAAAATCTCCATATTATTGCGTTGATTTTGATCGGATTAATCCATTAGTTCTTCTCAAAACCGCCTTATAACTGGAGTTTTCAATGAACTGTGATGTGTAGTATTAATCGGGTTCAGGTTATTATTAAACTACTTTCTGCCATCCATCGCTTAAATTGGGCATTCACCGACCTAACTTACAACTCATCTAAACCCTTGGTTACATTACATTACTTTTAGGATTAACCCATACAAACTAACTCAACCAACCTATGCCACTTACTCCTTTTTCAGGTGTTTTAGGCCCAACAAGGGCAGCTCACCTATTACGAAGAGCAACTTTTGGCCCCAGCATATCTTTAATTCAGCAGTTTGAAACTCTCACTGCCCCAAATGCCATTACATTACTTTTTGATGATCAAATTCCTGATCCTGAATTACCCATCAATCCTGAAACAGGGCAGGAATGGGTTCTTTCAGGTGTTTTTGGAGAAGAACTTGGTAATAATGGACTAACCAATCAATTATTAATGTGGATGATTGGCTTATCTTGTGATACGAGCCAAGCAGTGAGCTTTAGTACAAGGGAAAAAATTGTTTATTTTTTTCATACACATTTTACCACCAAGCAAGATAAAGTGGGCAATAGCCGAACGCTATATTTTCAAAATGAATTATTTCGACAATTTGCATTCGATAAAAATAAACCAGAAGAATTTAGCTTTAAATCTCTCTTAGTAAAGATTAGCGTTGATAATGCAATGCTTCGGTTTTTAGATGGAAGCCAAAACGTAAAAGGGAGCCCTAATGAAAATTACGGGAGAGAATTGATGGAGCTTTACGCCATTGGTCGTGGACTGGAAGGTACTTTTCCAACCGATTTGCCTCAAGGGGATTATCTAAATTACACAGAGCAAGATGTGCAAGCAGCGGCTCGTGTGTTATCAGGAATAAAATTAGACGAAGACTACCTTACCATAGACCTAGACACAAACCTGCCCAGAGCCAGGGTAGCAACAGGCTCTCACGATAACGACCCTAAACAATTTAGCAATCGCTATAACGATACCGTAATAACACCCAACCCGGGCCTTTTACAGAGTGGACAACCTACTGATGAAAGTGTGATTGATGAAATTAGTCAGCTAATTGATATGATTACTTCGCAGCAAGAGTCGTCCATTTTTATTTGCCGAACCTTGTACCGTTTCTATGTATATCATGAGGTTACCCAAGAAATACAAGATACGGTGATTACCGAAATGGCTGCTACGTTCGTATCCAGTGGGTTCAAAATACAACCAGTATTAGAAGAGCTTTTTGCAAGTGAGCATTTTTACGATGCTGTAGCAATGGATGTAAATGACGATAAATTTGGAGCTATCATAAAATCTCCTTTGGATCTTGTGGCCGGTAGCTTTAGGGCATTCAACATCAACTTTGCAAACTATATTACCGATTATGATTTATTCTACTCTCAAGTAGGAGACTTGTACCGCAGCATGCAACGCATGGGACAAGACTATTATGAACCTTTTGAAGTAGCTGGATACACCGCTTATCATCAGTTTCCTGCCTATAACCGAAACTGGATTTCCTCTAACTATTTAGCTAACCGCTACGATTTAATAAGAAACATTTTTGTTATGATGAGCAGCCAAAATCCTGAAATGCCAAATTTTAATGTTGTTCAGTTTACCAAGGATAATTTTGATAATGCCACAGGTGCTGATGCAAGGCTGTTAATAATGGCCTATGTTCAATACCTATTTCCGGTACAGTTTAACCTTACATTCGACCCTGCAGCCGATGATAATTCGGGCTTAACAGCAGAAAGGCTTAATTATTTTTTACAGGCATTCCTGTATGAACCTCAACTTGATGCAGATCCCGAAGGAGAATGGACTAACCGTTGGAATGCCAATTACGAAATGGATGTAGTTGAGGGGCAGTTGATAAAACTCATCAACTCACTTTTACAAACACCAGAATACCAGTTAATGTAAGCCACTATGAAAAGAAGACATTTTTTAAGAAATACACTGCTCACTGGAGGCTCTCTAACTTTAGGTGGTTTTCCTATTAACTTATTAGCACAAGAAAGCCAGTTGAGCAAATTGGCCGCAACCAGTTCCAACGACCGCGTTTTGGTTATTTTACAATTACACGGAGGTAATGATGGCCTAAATAGTGTTATCCCAATTGATGAATATGACCAGTATTATAGCAGGCGTGCCAATATCGCCATCCCTAAACAAGGAACTAACCGTGCATTAATCGAGCTAGATAGTACCTTGCCTTCCGAAGCTAAAGTAGGACTTCACCCAGATATGGGAGCTATGAAGCAACTCTATGATTATGGGCGATTAGGCATTGTTCAAGGAGTATCCTATACCAATAATAATGGTTCTCATTTTAGAGGCCGAGATATTTGGTTTATGGGTGGCGGTGCTAACGACTACTTCTCTTCTGGGTGGATAGGCCGTTATTTGCAACAAGCTTATAAGCCTCAAATTTACCCAGATGATTTTCCTAATGAAGAAATGCAGGATCCTTTGGCCATTGAATTAGGTAGTGATGTTTCGTTGGTGTTCCACCAAAATGGCAACATTCCTGCTTCCATTTCTTTGGGTGGCAACCCTGAAACATTTGCTGACTTGGTAGATTCATTGGAAGGTTTTGTGGATGAAGGTGTTGACCCAAGAGGAAAACCTCCGGTGGCTCTAGACAATTCGCCCTATGGAAAGGAAATGAATTGGATACTTGGGTTAGAAGATAAAACGGAAGATTATGCACAACGTCTTAGCCAAGTATGGGACGCCTCTTCAGAGTCTTCAGTTACCTATCCAGAAACATATCCTTTTAATGCACCTAAAAATGCTAAACGCAACCCATTATCTGGTCAATTGCAGCTTATTGCACGTTTGCTCGATGGTGGCGGAGCTGGCCAAGGAGTAAAAACAAAAGTATTTTTACTCCGTATTGGAGGATTTGATACCCACGCAGAGCAGGTGGAGAATTATGACCCTACAATGGGTGTTCACGCCACTCAGATGTATCATATTTCTACAGCAATGAAAGCTTTTCAAGATGATTTGAAAGCACGTGGTTTAGAAGAAAAAGTATTAACAATGACGACCTCAGAATTTGGTCGTAGAATAGGGTCTAATGGAAGTTATGGAACCGACCACGGTACAGGCGCTCCCATGTTTTTATTTGGACCTCATGCAAAATCTGGTGTATTGGGCAATGTGCCCAACTTAGATTTGAGTAATGTTGAAATGCAGTACGATTTTAAACAGATATATGCTGCCATTCTAAAAGATTGGTTTGAGGTGGATGATGCAACCATCCAACATGATATTTTATTTAGAGATTACAGAAATGGAGCTGATGATAATGGAGGCATCTATGCCCCATTAGACATCATCGATTCAAATGTAATTACATCAGTTAATGAATTTATTAAAGACAAATTTTATATGAAACCCTGTTATCCCAACCCAGCCAAAGATCAAGTAACTTTTATGTATAGAATCAATTCTCATACTTCGGTAAGATTAGTTCTTTCGGATATTCATGGCAGATACTCTTCTACCGTAGTAGATGAAATTAAGCAACCAGGAGAACATCAAATTACATTTCCTATTAATAACTTGCCTGCGGGTCAATATATTTATAATTTTCAAGCAGGTCCTGTTAGAGAATCAAACAAGCTAACCATTATTAAATAGATGCGATTAAAACTAACCATGTTGCTCCTTGTGCTAGCCACCACAGTGTGGGCACAAAAAAGAAAAACCCCTTCCTATAAAGACCCATTTTTAAAGACCCAATGGTATTTAGGTTTTTTTGCTGGAGCCAACCTATCGAAAGCTACCCCTAGCACTGCATATTATGGCTATGAGCCACTTAATTATGATGTTCGTGTAATAGGAAAAACCTACACGGGTTTGAAAAAGCCTGGAGCACAAGCAGGGCTTGTTTTTATGTTTTACACCTCGGGTTTTACCATCGGGCTAAAGCCAGGCATTCATACATACGAGGTGGAACATATTACCGAAGCGAGTTGGAACGACAGTAATAGTGCGAGCAATACGTTAGAAATTAGTTATAATCATACCACAAATTTTAATTACTTAGAATTTCCGCTTACTGTTCAATATGATTTAATGAAAGGAAAAATAAGACCTTATGTTGGATTAGGAGGTTATTATGGATTGCTACTGAATGCCAACCGAACTATGCAACGATCAGGAACAGACGCTGCTTCTGGTTCATCAGGCAGTTTTACCAACCAAGCTAAAACTATTGGTGTATCCGACTTATTTATTAAATCTGCTTTGGGTGTAAATGGTTTTGTAGGTATAAGTTACGACCCAGGAAATATTAGGATTATGATGGATGTCGGATATAAATTTGGACTCAATAATATAACTAGCACCGAAAACAGGTACCTCAACAATGAGCTTTCTTCCATTGGAGAAGCCACAGACGATCTGTCTCTTCAGAACTTATACCTTAATTTTGGGTTCGTGTTTCCGCTTAAATTTATCAGTAAAAACTTTGACGCCATAAACTAATTACAATGAAGAAATTCATTTATTTATACCCCCTCATTTTACTTTTTGCAGCAAGCTGCGATATCAGTAAAAACGATGTTGTTCCTACCAATAGCTTTACTAAAATTTATGATGATGATAGATTTGAACAAGAGTATTATCCACTGGACATTATACAAACTGCCGATGAAGGATTTCTAGTCCTTTCAGAACTCAAGAACGACCAATCGTTATACACGTCAGTATTAGTGCTAAAAACGGATGCAATGGGTGCTATTATTTCAAAAACAGAAATGAGTAGCCCTTATGTACTGCCTGTAAATGGGTGGCAAAAAATTGGGGGAAGCTTTTATTTTGTCTGTATGGATGAGAACTCGACAACTGCTCAATTGGTTGCTGTTAGTGAAGAAGGAACTCTTTCCGATCCTGTACCTTTAGGTGGAATTACTTTCCCATTAGCCGTAAACAGTGATGGCACCCAGTTTGCCATTTTATCATACGATAATGGTAATAGTGAAACAGTTATTAGTACTGCCAGCACCACAGGGCAAATCAATCAACAAAAAGGATATACTATTGGTGCTGGGGTTGATGTGGAAAAACCAATTATAGACCATTTAACTAGGAACGGAGACATCCTCCCTTTTCAAGTAGGACAAACTAAAGAAGGGTTGTTCTATTTTAATGGTTTCTATAATTACACGTTCTCACTAGTATTTACCAATTTTGGAGATAATCCTACAGGCGTTTGCCAAGGACAGTTGAGCCAAGGGGGCATTAGTGAGGTTGCTAGTTTAGGTAATAATGTATTCGGCATTGCCCGATTTAATTTTGGTGATAATTACATTGCTCCACTGGCAAGCATCCCTACCAATTCAACTACTTCCAGCACTGATTTAGCAGGCAATACCTTCCCGGAAATGGAAAATAAATCGAAGGTAAAATTACTAGATGTTGGCACCGAACAAAAATGGCTGTATGCAACAAGTACACAATACAAGCAAGTAGTACTTTATGGCTTTGATCAAACTGGGGGAACCATTCTAGGGACTAGTTATTTGGGCAATGGAAACCCTTATACGTTGGCTTCGGTTACTACCACGTTAGATGGAGGCATTGCTGTACTTGCTCAAACTTCTTTGGAAGGCCGTTTCCCGAGAATTACAATCTTTAAGAGAGATAAGGAATTTTTGGATGGATTGATGAGGTAGGAGTTTAATACATTAAGCAATTTGGTCTTTTGCTTTCACTCCAAAGCATTTTATTCTTTTATTGCTTTGAACTTAAAGCAATAAAAGTGTATTTGGAAACAAAAAAGCCTCTACCAACTCATTGAGTCAATAGAGGTCTTTTTTTCGAAGTCTTAAATTTAAATTTTCTTCACTTGCACACAATTCATGCCTTTCATTCCTTGCTCCAATTCGAAAGAAACTTTATCACCTTCTCTAATTTCATCAATGAGACCATGAACGTGTACAAAATATTTTTCTTGCGTTTCTAATTCCTTAATAAACCCAAATCCTTTTTGGTCATTAAAAAATTCAACTCTACCCTTTTTAACTTTCTCTGTTGGCACTTCAATTCTTTTAGGCACACCTATTTCGATACTACTAGCTTTAATAACTTTTTTCTTAACAGTAGGATCTGGCGGAGTATCAACAATATTTCCAAATTCATCCAGATAGGCCATCATATTGTCTAAGCTGCCACCTTCAGAATTTGCTCTGCGTTCTTCTGCCTTAGCAGCCTTGTCTTGACGCTTCTTTAATCTTTTCTTTTCTTTTTCCTTCTTATTAAATGTCTCTTGCGACTTCGCCATACTACTTATCTAATGTTAATATTACTCTCTACTATACTTGATTCTTGCAGCTAAAAATAACGCATTTGTATAGATTATTGCTTTCGGATGACAAAAGTACAATTTTTCATCGTAATTCACCTGCAATATAACCAGTTGTCCAAGCTGCTTGAAAATTATAACCTCCTGTGATCCCGTCAATATCCATTACTTCTCCAGCAAAGTAGAGATTTTTACATACCTTACTTTGCATTGTTTTCATATCGATACTCTCCAAACTAACCCCTCCACAAGTAACAAATTCTTCTTTAAAAGTTGTTTTACCCTGTATAGAATATACATCGTTTGTTAAAACACTGGTCAATTTATTAAGCCCTTTTTTGCCGAGCTCACTCCATAATTTCGACCTAGAAAGTTCTACTTTATTCAATAAAAACAGCCATAAACGCTCAGGCAAATCAAAGGGTCTTAAATTGGACAATTGCTTTTTCGGATTTTTGGCAACTACCGCAGATAAATAGTGTTGGACTTCTTCAAAATTGGGTTGGTTTACCCAATTAACTTGTACTTTAAAATCATAGTTTTTACCAGAAAGTAATCTTGCTCCAAAAGATGAAAGCTTTAGTACAGCTGGCCCACTCATTCCCCAATGCGTAATTAATAATGACCCAACGGATTTAAGTTTCGTTCCTTGAATAGTTACCAACGCTTTATTAACCACTAAACCCATTAGTTTTTTAATAGGCTCCTTGGGCATATTAAACGTAAATAACGAAGGAACAGGGGATTCAATTTTATGTCCCAAATTCTCTAACCAATCGAAACTTTTTTGTTGAGAAGAACCTCCAACAGCTATTATTACTTTATCAAAACTTTCTGGTTTAGAAGCTTCTTTAAAAGAAAGTGTTAACCGCTCGCCTTTTAAACCAAGCCCTATTACACCAAAATTCAACTTTATGTTGACACCAAGTTTGTCAACCTCTTTTAGCAAGCAGTCAATAATGGTTTGAGAATCGTTGGAGGTTGGAAACGCACGATTATCCTCTTGAACATAGATTGGCACTCCTCTCGTTTCAAACCACTCCATGGTAGATTGATTATTGAATTGACCAAATGCTTTTTTTAAAGCCTTACTACCCCGTGGGTAACCTTCGGTTAGTTTTTTGATGGAGTTACAGCCATTGGTTACATTACACCTGCCACCACCCGATACTTTTACTTTCGCCAACAGTTTGGATGATTTTTCAAAAATTATTACCTCTGCCTCAGGGTAATTTCCCTTTGCTCTTATAGCTGCAAAAAAACCTGCCGCCCCTCCTCCGATAATGGCTACTTTCATTTTTATGATTATATCTCAGTCAGCGGGTGAATCTGTTCCAAAAACTTAAGCAGAAAGACAATTACCTTCCCTTTATTATT
>CAZZML010000135.1:0-7801 GCA_964654735.1 uncultured Roseivirgaceae bacterium
CCAAGGTTTACACGCCTTTTGCATCCAGTTTTTTAACTTCGTAAAGTAGAACTAACAGTAATTAGTATTTTTATTAGTTGAAAAAGATAATTTTTCGAACAGTCCCATTTTCAACATTAATCTGTACTCCCTAAAAAGGAGGGTTATTTCAATTAGGTTGACAGCCTAATTTTGCTAAGTAACCTTTAAAATTAGTGTGTAATGAAACTTTTATGGATAACAGTAAGTGTGCTTTTAGTAATTGGATGTACACCTGACGAATCTCTGCAAAATTTGGATGCAGATATTGCAAAACTTGAATTAAAGCAACTACCAGAAGTTGTTCACCCAGCAAATAACCCTACCTCAACAGAAAAAATTGCTTTGGGGAAAGCGCTATTTTGGGATCCTATAATTGCCGGTGAAAAAGATATAGCCTGTGCTACTTGCCATCACCCAGAATTTGCGTACGGAGATGGGTTGGATTTGCCTATTGGAGTTCGTGGAACCGGGTTGGGGCCTGATAGAGTTGAAGGAACAGGTATAATAAGAGTACCTCGAAATTCACAAACAGTAATTAACACAGCATTTAATGGTATAACTAAAGAATCTCAGTCTTATAATGCTGATAGTTCGATAATGTTTTGGGATGGAAGAGAACAAAGCTTGGAGGAACAATCAAAAAAACCACCAACAGCCAGACATGAAATGCTAGGTGATTTTGGGGGAGGCCCATATGCACTTGAGTATATATTGCCGCGTTTAGCTGAGTACCCTGAGTATGTCGATTTATTTGCGAAAGCTTTTCCAGATGATGCAAACCCCATTAACATAGCAAATTACGGGAAAGCAATAGGCGCTTTTGAAAGAACTATAATTGCAAAAAACAGCGCCTATGATAAATACCTTGGAGGTGATATGGATGCATTGACAACAAGTCAGAAAAAAGGCCTTTTGCTATTTTATGGGAATGCTAAATGCTCTGAATGCCATTCTGGTCCCATGTTGTCTGATTGGAGCTTACATGCATTGGGAGGCAAAGAGCATCCAGTAAAAGAAGCACAAGGTGGACCAGACAAAGGTGATGAAAGGTATTATGACTACAAGTTTCGCACACCAACTCTTCGAAATATAACGCTTACTGGACCATACAATCATAATGGGATGTATGAAACATTAGAAGATATAATGGATTTTTACATAGCAGGTAAATCAGAAAACAGCTACGTAACTGAAGTTTCAGAACTATTTGTACCCATTGCTATTTCCAAAGAAGAGTCAAGGTTTATCATTGATTTTATGAGGGCTTTGGAGGATAACGATTTTGATAAATCGATACCAGAAACTGTGCCGAGTGGGCTTAACCCAGGAGGTAATATTGATTAGCAATCTTTTTAAGGTTAGTTCAACAGATAATTAATAGCTTAATTTTAATACTTGATTGGCCCCCATATCGGGACTTTTTATCATCTAAACTAATAGAATGACTATATAGTAGCTCATATCTAAGTTGCAGCTTCATCTGTAACTGGTTTGTTTGAACTCAATCAATTATTATAAACATAGCAAACAATAAATGAAAAGCTAGGAGCAATTGTACTGTCAAATAATTTACTAACTGTATTTGATACCAAGTCTATATGCCTACTATTTCGTTAATTTAACCAATTCCGTTTTCCTTTATTTGGCGAAAAAGTAGTTAGTTTTTTTAGCAGGCTATTAATCAACTTTATACTAATGAGTTTTCAAACTCAGTCAATTATTTTCAACTTAATTAATCAACGAATGAAAAGAAAATTACTAGTGCTTGTGCTTGCATGTAGCTTTGGTTTTACCACCATAGGCTTGGCACAGGATCGAACGCTTTCCGGTAGGATAACTGCATCAGAAGATGGAAGTCCCATACCAGGAGCCAATGTGTTAGAAAAAGGAACTTCTAACGGAACAGTTACCGATTTTGATGGTAACTATAAAATAACGGTACCAGATGGAACTACGCTGGTTTTTAGCTTTATAGGCTATGAGTCTATAGAAAGGCAGATTGGAGCCAATAGCGTTATTGATATCGGTTTAGTTTCTGATATAACGCAACTATCTGAGGTAGTGGTTACTGCAATTGGCCTGGAGGCCAATAAACGCGAACTGGGCTATTCTATTCAAACAGTAGAAGCCGAAGAAGTAAGCAGATCTGGTGAAACGAACTTAGTTGCGGCTTTGGCTGGTAAAGCAGCCGGAGTACAGGTTATCAGTTCGGGAGGAACAGCCGGGGCAGCAGCACAGATTAGAATACGTGGACCCAAAACAATTATAGGCAACAACTCTCCATTATTTGTTGTAGATGGAGTACCAATTGATAACAGCTCTTTTACTACAGCAGACTCTCCTGAAGATGCAGTAAGCGATTTAGGCTCAGGTGGAGTTAACAACTCGAATAGGGCCATTGATATAAACCCTAACGATATTGGAACAATGACCATTTTAAAAGGCCCTGCGGCCACCGCTTTATATGGTATAAGAGCAGCTAATGGCGCCATTATAATTACCACAAAAAGGGGGAGTAAAACTGGGGGAAAACCTAAAATTAGTTTTAGTACTTCTGCTACTTTTGATACGGTAAATAAATTGCCGGATTTACAAAGGGAATATGCTCAGGGAAATCCTGATGAGCTGGTTGAAGGTTCCGGTGTATTCATTCCAACGTTTATGGGACCTATGACAGGCTCGTTTACCGGGTTTAGCTGGGGGCCAAGAATCTCAGACTTACGATATTCAGGTACCCCGTCAATGTGGGATAGAAATGGAACAATCGTTTTAAGTACAGACCCCTCTGCCACTAATAGGGTAGCAAATGCCTATGATAATACGGGTAATTTTTTTGAGACAGGAGTTACTTTAAATAACCATATAAGTGTTTCTGGAGGAAATGAAGGTGTTACCTATTACCTGTCAGCAGGTAGAATGAATCAAACAGGGATAATTCCTAATACCAATTTTGCAAGAACCTCATTTAAAGCCACGGTTAGTGCTAAATTAACTGATAAATTAAAAACCACTTTCTCAGCAAACTATATTAACTCTGGAGGTAAAAGGTCTCAAAACGGGTCAAACACTTCAGGTGTAATGCTTGGGTTGCTTAGAACCACCCCTACATTTGATAATCGTAATGGAGTTGACCCATCTAAAAATCCATCAGCCTACCAGTTTGAAGATGGAAGGCCACGCGCTTATAGAGGACTGTTAGGAGACAGAGCCATTTATGACAACCCTTATTGGACAGTTAATAAAAATTTTTTAACAGACAAGGTAAACAGGATGATTGGGTTTGGTCAGGTGTCGTATGACTTTACAGATTGGTTTACAACCACAGCACGGCTGGGAATTGATACCTACAGTGATTTTAGAAAATTTAGAAATGATATAGGATCAGGCACACTACCTGCCGGACAGGTTGTAAACCATACTATTAACAGCAGCGATATTACAGCAGATGTATTAGGAACCATTAGCAAAAACCTTTCGGATGAATTAAGTATTAATGCAACAGTAGGGTGGAATTATTATCAAAAGCAAATAGATAACAGAAGAGATGACGGAATTGGACTGGCATCCAGAGGATTTTTTAATATGGCAAGTGCAAGTGCAGTTAGCTCTGTAGAAAGGCCATTAAAGAGACAACTTTATGGAGTTTATGCCGATGCACGGTTCTCTTATAAAGAAACTTTCTTCCTAAATTTAACAGGAAGAAACGACTGGTCATCTACGCTTCCTGAAAGTAACAATTCATTTTTTTATCCCGCTGCGGCTATTGGATGGGCATTTACAGAGTCATTTGATTTAGGAGACAGCTTTTTACCTTATGGCAAATTAAGGGTTTCGTATGGTAGAGTGGGTAATGATGCACAGTTTGCCCTTACCAATTCAGGATATTCGCAAGCAAGGGTGCGAGATGGATGGACATCGCCTAACGGAGTTATTTTTCCTGCCTTAGGTACAAACTCATTTATTCCGGATGCACTACTTGGCAACCACGAATTAAAACCTGAGTTTACTACTACCTTTGAAATAGGTACAGATTTGAGGTTTTGGGGTGGTAAAATAACAGCAGATATTACCTATTACCGTTCGCTGTCAGAAGATGTAATTAATCTGGTTGATATTTCCAGAGCATCCGGATTTCTGCAAAGAGCCATTAATACAGGAGAAATAGAAAATAAGGGAATAGAAATAGCCCTTAATGCAACACTTGTAGAAAGTGGAAGCTTTAGTTATGATTTAGGGTTAAATTTTAACAAATTTACAACCATTGTAAATGAGATTGCTCCCGGACTGGACGTTATTACGATTGATCCATTTGGAACGCAAAGAATTCAGGTAGGCGAACCTTTCGGAATATTTTTCGGAACCCGGTTTTTAAGAGATGACCAGGGAAGAATGGTGATTGACCCTACAGATGGAATGCCACTACAAGACCCTGTTGATGGAAAGGTTGGAGACCCTACTCCAGACTTTACGTTGGGAATTCGAAACACTTTTAATTATAAAGGATTACAACTTTCATTCCTATTAGACATCCGGCAAGGAGGCGATGTGTATAATGGCACATCCGGAGTGTTAAACAACTTTGGAGTAGGTGCCGAAACACTTGATCGTAATGATGTAGTCGTTTTTCCGGGTGTATTGGCAGATGGCAATGGAAACCCAACAGATCAGATTAACACTATGCAAGTTGTAAAGGGGGGTACTGATGGAGGTACAAATTACTACCAAAACTACGGGTTTGTAAATTTGGATGAATTAACCGTACAGGATGGCTCATGGGTAAGGTTAAGAGACCTTAATGTTTCTTATAACTTGTCTTCTAACACAATGAGTAGTTTGCCTTTTGAATCTGTAAGAATAGGTTTTTCAGCAAGAAATTTATTCCTGATTACGGATTACACTGGTATTGACCCTGAAACTAACTTAACAGGCGATGCCAGCAATGTAATAGGGTATGATTACTTCAATAACCCGAATACAAGAAGTTATGGAGTTAATTTAAATATTACATTTTAGAAAATTTTAAAAATAGGACAATGAAAATTTTAAAAAATAATATACTATTTGGAGTAGCAGTTTTAAGCATTTTGCTATTGCCAACATCGTGTAAATTTGGCGATGCCAATGTAAATCCGGCTATTCCAACCGATGTTTCTGCCCAGGCCATTGTACCTGCCGCACAAGCAGGAATGGCATTTGCCATTGGAGGAGAAATGGTGCGGATTAACGGGTTATTTATGCAGCATTTTGTAGGAATTAATGCACAGCAATTTGACAACTATCAATACCTGATAAAAGCAGCTGATATGGATGGCGTTTGGAGAAGGATGTATTATAGTAGCCTTAACCCACTGATTACAATCTTGCGAAAGGCACAGGATGAAGACTCTAAATATACGGAGGGAATGACGAAAATAATGATAGCCCATGGTATTGGCTCTTTGGCCGATATGTTTGGAGATATACCTTATTCAGATGCCTGGAAAGGGTTAACTGAAGATAATTTTTTCCCAACTTATGATACGCAACAAAATGTTTATGGTACAATACAAACACTTTTGGATGAGGCAATAACTACCCTTGAAGGGTCGGCAGGAGCAGGGCCAGCATTAGGGGCAGATGACCTTATGTATGGAGGAGATGAGACAGCCTGGATTAAGGTTGCACATTCTTTAAAAGCAAAATATTATATACACATGTCTAAAGTTGATGCCAATGCCTATGCAAATGCACTTGCAGAGTTACCAGATGGCATAGCCTCAAACGAAGAGGATTTCCAATTTATATTTGGTACAGCTCCTAATGAGGCTAATCCGCAATACCAGTTTTCGCAGGATCGGGGAGGTAATATTAATATGAATGATACATTTGTTCGGCTTATGCTGGATTTAAACGATCCGAGATATGAGGCATTTGTAGTACCTATTCTTAAAAGGGATGAGAATAAGGTGGTTATAGATACGGTATTTTCTTTTAATGCAGGCTCTTTTTATTCAAACATTAACTCACCGGTTATTTATATGAGTTATGCTGAGATGAAGTTTATTGAGGCTGAGGCTGAACTAATGGGAAACAATAATATAGCAGCTGCCGAAACCGCACTTACCGAAGCTATCTCGTCTTCTTTAACTAAAACAACCGGTTCTGTTGATGCAGCCTATGTTGCTGCAAATAGCGATTTGGCTGGATTAGCAAGTAATGCTGAGAGGTTGGAACAAATAATGACGCAGAAATACATTGCCTTGTACTCTCATGGGCTTGAAACATGGATTGATTTTAGAAGAACCGGCTACCCAGCACTTACACCGGTTGCCGGAGGGAATAATACGTTTAACCTTAATGGTGAAGTGCCAAGAAGGTTACCTTACCCTCAAACGGAAATTGATTTAAACGCAAGCAATGTTCCCATTAAGTCTCCTAACTTTCAGGACAGGTTTTGGTGGGATAAAGAATAGAATAATTAGTTGTTAAATTTGAAAGGGGAGTTTAGCTCCCCTTTTTATTTAAACCCAGATTAAACTTATAGGAATGAGATGGCTTTTTTATGTAGTAATTGCAATTGTTTTATCGCAAAACCTATATTCACAGCCTTATAAAACGGGGGTAATAATAGATACCATTACCTGTGATGTCAATACCTCACAAAGCTATGCTTTATACCTCCCCTCTTCTTATACACCTGAATACTCCTGGCCAATAATTTACATTTTTGAACCGGCAGCCAGAGGTCATCTTCCTTTAACATTTTTTAAAAAATCAGCCGAAGCTTTTGGCTATATACTTGTATGCTCAAATAACTCCAAAAATGGCAGTTGGGCAGAAGTTTTTAAAGCAGCACGGGCAATGAAAAACGACACCGAACAAAAATTTACGATTGATACCAAAAGAGTATATACCTCTGGGTTTTCGGGTGGCTCAAGAGTTGCTATGGTAATGGCCAAATCGGTATATAAAGCAAAAGGCATTTTAGCTTGTGCCGGGGCTTATCCATCTCAAAAGCAATATATGCTAAAAGCTGAAGATAGCATAGCCTATGCAGCTATTGTTGGTAATTTGGATATGAATTACCTGGAACACCTTAAAATGAATAACGAACTAACAAAATCAGGAATTGAAAACATTCTTTTTGTAACCAATAACACACATCAGTGGGCAAACTCTGCCGAGGTTTACCTGGCTATGCAATGGTTAGAGCTAAAAACAAACAGCCACTTAAATAGTAAAGAAAGAAAAAGAATACGTGAGAACTTTAAATTTTTTGGAGATAGTATTCTCTCTCAAAACAATTCTATTTACTCTCTTCCATTACTTATACAGCTTGAGGCTGAATTTGAACCGGACTTTACCCAAAGCCCAAGCAAACTACTGCGTAGTAAACCTATGCAAAAAGAAATAAAGAAAAAGGATAAAATCGAGCTTAAAGAGTTGAAAAAACAGGAAATGTATATACAGGCATTTTCAACACTTGCCCAAACCCGTTTAAACCCTCAACTCGATAGCATCCATACCGTTGCCTGGTGGAAATCAGAAATAAATAAATTGAAAAAGAAAGAACTATCGGATAACCGATTTTATGCAGAATCAGCTGCGCGGTTAGTTAATTATATAGGGGTAAGATTTGCCGAAATCAGTTTTACGTATGAAACCCAAGGAGAGTATTCTTTTGCACTAAAGTTAAATGATCTTTTGCAATATGCACAACCCCAAAGTGTTTGGGCAGTTTACAGCCCATAGCCGTCAGGCTAAGGCTGTAACTAGCTGTAAGTGAGTGTATTATGTTTAG
>CAZZML010000136.1:0-7786 GCA_964654735.1 uncultured Roseivirgaceae bacterium
ATTATTTTTTAATGAGAGGGCAGCAAATTATACATTATTTCTTGTTCAGCTACCATTTACATGGTTATTATTATAAAAGTAATATAAATAAAATAAGGGCTTAAATGAGCAATTCTAACATAATAATTATACCCGAAATTATAGATTGATAATCATTTAGTGCTTAGAAGTATTTATCATTGCTACCTACTGAATTGGATCAAATGAAGAAATTAGCAATATTGACAGTCGCAAGCTTATTATTATCATTAAATGCCTTAGCTCAGGACTTTGGTATTTCAGCTTCCTTTTTCTTGCCTAAAAACGGCTATTTTTCTGCACCAATAAGCCCATTATCAATCAGAGGCGTGTCATTGGCAAGTGCTGGTATTTTCAGCATTGATATTGGCGGTTCATTATATCGTATGAGTGGCATGAGTATTACCACAAATGAGCCAATAGACACTCGAAAACCTATGGTGGGACCTTTTTTCAATATTATGGTTCCTTTAGAAGCTGTTATAACTTTAGGTAATAGCAATACGGCTTTCCTTATAAAAGGTGGAGGTTTTGCTTTCTATAATTTTGGTACTAAACTTAATTATGGCAACATAGATAGAGCTATGGTTAGCTACCTAGATTTGGAAATTGCAAACTCTGATTTTACATTTTCTAATAATATTGGGTACGGCTATGAATTTGGTATTGAATTTATACAATACATAAACAAGCAATTTGGAGTTACTTTAGGAGCCAATTATTATGTTGGTGGTGCTAAACTTAATTTAGAAGGTACCGTTAAAGGAGTAGATGCAAATGGCTTAACTTCTACTACTATTGTTGATTTGAGTGATGCTAAATTAGATTATACGGGTCTAGAAATTTCTGTAGGACTTTTATTTAGTTCTGGCAGAAGAAGGTAAACTAGTAGAGCGTTCTCTAATTAGCTTTACAGTAATTTATGTTGAATTTTTTCTTGAGACAAGACAGAATTATTCAGCATAGCCTTAGCTACGGTTAATAATTTTAACGAAGTATCAAGGAAAAAGGCACGTAAATTTGTTATGGTAATTAGAGAACGTTCTACTAGAGTAGTTAAAATGGATAAAATTTTTACACTATTATTGATTATAACTATTTTGATTAGTAGTTGCAAACCGAATAATAAATCTAACCAAGAGACCATTGATGATATAGCAGAATCCTACGTAAAACTATGTTTAGAAGTTGGAAAATATGATAATGCGTTTGTAGATGCTTATTATGGCCCAGAGAGCTGGAAATCGACCAAGGAAGCAAAGGAAATATTCCCCTACCAAGAATTGAAGTGGCAAACCAAGGAGTTGGTACATAGAATGGAACTAATAGACCCTGCTAGCTGTAGCAGTGCTATGAAACTGCGTAGAAATTTTCTTTCAAAACAACTAAATGCGGTTTCTACCCGATTGGATATTTTGTCAGGTAAACGATTACCATTTGATTTTGAAGCTTATAATTTATATGACATTGTTCCAACACATGTATCTTATTCACATTTTGAGAGTTTAATTAATTCTTTGGAAGAGCTTGTTCCTGGCGAAGGGTCACTAACTAATCGTTACTTAGCTTATAGTGAGCAGTTTATCATTCCTTCTGATAAGCTTGAAACCGTGTTTTCCACCGCAATTAATGAGGCAAAAAAAAGGGTATCTCAAAAAATAGAGCTTCCTAAACATGAGAAATTTGAATTGAGCTATGTAACCGACCAACCTTGGAGCGGCTATAATTGGTATCAAGGCAACTACTATAGCTTAATACAAATCAATACAGATTTGCCTATTTATATTGAACGTGCCATTGACTTGGCATGCCACGAAGGCTACCCCGGCCACCATGTATATAATGTAATGCTAGAGAAGAACTTGGTAAATAAAAAAGGGCACAAAGAAATGACCATCTACCCCCTATTCAGCCCACAGTCGTTTATAGCTGAAGGCAGTGCAAATTACGGCATTAAAATGGCTTTTCCTGATACGCAAAGGCTTACGTATGAGAAAGAAGTATTATTTCCTTTAGCAGGAATTGACCCAAGTTTAGCAGATACATATTATAAAATATTGGAGATTAGGAAGCAATTAAATTTTGTTGAAATTAATATTGCAAAAGATTATTTAGAGAGCAGCATCTCGAAAGAAGAAGCTGCTGCTTTGATTCAGAAATACCTGCTATATTCCGAAGAAAGGGCAGAACAAAGGCTTAATTTTTACTCTACCTACAGGAGTTATGTAATTAATTATACATTGGGTGAGCAAATGATTAAAGAGTTTGTTGAAAGTTTTGGAGACACCCCTAAAGAACACTGGAGGGGTTTTTATCAACTATTGAGCTCCCCAAAAACGGCATCTGTTCTATAAATTTTTAAAATTTTTCCTTTTGCCTGTATTTTCTGTTGAGCTTAAAGTCTTCTATCCAATTCATTAATTTTCTAAGCCAATCGAAATAAAGACTAATGATTAAGAATATAGTCATTAGAATAATTACAAGTATATTAACAAAGAATGTGTCAACATTTTTATGGGCTAATATTTTTTCAGGAGCATAAAATTGACTAGAAATTTCTATAAAATTAGATTCATCAGGCCTGTAATAAATAGGATATATTTTTTGAATAAGCTTTCCTTTTCCTTCCGCAATTCTAGTAGTTGCTCCTTTTGCTTCGAGCATTTTGCTAAGCGTATTATTATAGTTTCGGGTTCTTAAAAATTGTTGTAGTTGATACCCACTTGGTGTATCAGTTAATAAAAACTTAATACTATCAATTGTATTGCTCCAGTGCTGATGTTTGTTACGGTAGTATTTCTTTAAAGTGGTTAAAAAAGTTTCTGTTTCTTTGTATATTTTTCTATCGAATTTAGATAATTCAATGGCATTAATATTGCTAAAATTTTTAGCTCCAACAAGCTTTAACTGCTTATCTATCTCATTTTTTAATATTTCTAAATGGGTTTCAACAATTTTTATCGAGTCAGGGTTCTCAACAAGTACATCAAACTTATTGCCCACTTCTGATAAATGGGTTTCTAAGGTGGGTACATAATAGGTGCTATAATAATCTGCCAGCGCAATTTCTCTATCATAGGAATAGAATTGCCTATTATAGGCATTATGCTTGAACTGCTCTACTGCAAGGGCTTCAAAAGCCCATCGCGAAGCCATTAAATTGCCTACCCCCGGCACTTTATCTAAACTGCTAAGCTGTGGGTTAAATTTATCAAAACTTATAATTACACCACTTAAAACCAACTGAGGTATAACTAATAAAGGAATAAGGATGTAAACTGTTACAGCAGACTTAAAAGCTGAGGATATATTTAAACCCAGTAAATTAGCAAACCCCGCTGTAAAAAACATAATGGCCCACATAGAAAGCGTCATGCCATTTACGCCTAAAATTAAATTACCAATAATAACAAAACTGAGGGTTTGTATAGCCGAAATTGAGAATTGTACTGCAATTTTTGAGGCAAGGTAGCTAGCCCTACTTAAATGTAAGAAAGACTCCCTTTGGAGCATCTTCCTGTCTTTTATAAGCTCTTCGGCACTTAGAGTTAGCCCAATAAAAAGAGCTATAATTACCGTCATAAAAAAGTAAACAGGGATATTCTCATTATTCATAAACAAATAAGAAGAGTCACTATTTACATCTTCATAATACCGAATGAGTAACCCTAAGAAAACAGCAAGTATAGGTGCTTCTAAAAATGTGATGAACAAATATTGCTTATTGGCTAGTTTGGTTCGAATGTCCCGTATGCCAAAAATTTTTAACTGCTGAAAACGACCGGGGTTCTTTTGGCTGACTTCTATAGGTTCGTCTGATTGCTCAACTTTAGGAATTGTTATTTTATTTCGAAAGTACTCGTTCCATTTTTCAGCAGAAATTCTCCTATTCTCTGTAAAACGGCCATATTCATTAACTATTTTGTTTTCTAAAATATTAAAAATTTGTTCAGATTTTATATTACCACATTCTATACAAGCCCCTTGGTCTTTATTTACCATATTTACTATGGTTTTAAAATAAACCAAAGCCTCTACCGGGTTGCCATAATATACTTGATACCCCCCAACGTCTAATATAATTAGCTGATCGAACATTTTAAAAATATCGGATGATGGCTGATGAATTACCACAAAAATTAACTTACCCTGTAGAGATAGCTCTTTGAGCAAATCTATAATATTAATCGAATCGTTTGAGGACAAACCTGAAGTTGGCTCATCTACAAACAAAACACTTGGCTTACGAAGTAGTTCTAGCCCAATGTTCAGGCGTTTACGTTGCCCACCACTAATTGTTTTATCCAATGCCGTTCCTACTCGCAAATCTTTAGTTTCTGATAAGCCTAAGCTTTTTAGTGTACTTTGCACCAATGCATGTGTTTCATCAATAGTGTGGTTGCCAAAAGTTAACCGAGCAGCATAATATAGGTTTTGATAAACTGACAGTTCTTCAATTAAAAAATCATCCTGAGGGACTAAACCAATAACCCCACTTAAACTATCTGGGTCTTGATATAAATCTTTTCCATTAAGTAAAACAGTACCTTCTGTTGGTTTTGAGCTTCCATCGAGAATGCTTAATAAGGTAGATTTACCTGAACCTGAAGCTCCCATAATGCCCACGAGGGTTCCTTCTTCTTCAGCTATATTTATATTTTGAAGCCCTATACTGCCAGATTTAAATTCATAGTAAATATTATGGGCTTCAAACGAAATTTTATTTACAGCCCCTTCTTTGAGAAACTTTGAAACAACATCGCTGTAATAAATAGATTGAATTTTATTTCCCCGAATGATGCTTCCTGTTGGAAAAACATAAATTTTACGGCTTCTAAAATGGTTTCCGTTTAGCGTTAAGTTAGATATACCCAAATATTTTATAAAATAGGTATCTGCATCGGCAATACGCAACACCACAATCATACCTGTTAAGCTCCTTGAAACAATATGAGCTGATTTTTGTTTATGCTCAGTAGAGCCTTCATCAACAATTAGTATTTCCTTGTAGTCTAGGTCTTCAGTATCTTGACCCGTTAAAAAAAGCTTAATTAGGTCAGTTTCTTGTTGGTTTATATGAATGGCCTCGCTAATATAAAATATGAGGTTGCTTTGACGCTCCGATATTTCCCCATCTTGGAGCATTAATTCAATAAGTTTTAAAAGCAGAACCAGTTTTTGTTGTTTGGTAAGGCTTTCGTTAATAACCTTACAGATGTCAAGTACTTTTGCCCAATCAGCTATGTATTCAGCTGTTTCATGGTCGGTATCATCAAGATTGTGGTGGTTTGAAATTTGAGTTATCTCATTGTCAAAAACTTCTATAAAATAAGAAATGCTGTCGTGTGAAACATGAATTAGAAGAAACTCTCTTAAGTTATTACGCTCATCTTCTGTAATTCGCTCTTTTGCAACAATGGCAAACAAGCGAACTATTAACATTAAAAGCTCTTCATTCATTCGATGGTAAATTAAAAGCCGAAAACCTAAGGCTCTTGGTTAGTACCCTAATTTATACATCTGCCAAACTTACAACATCTGCCAAAATAAGCAACCCTTCCTCTAAATACACATCCTCAAGTTTTAGTTTTTTGTCAGAAGTAGAACTTGTAATGCCTTCTTTCGAGTATTTAATAGATTCAAGCTCATTGACCGTTGGTTGCAATTTCTCTTCCTCCTCTATTTCCTTTCTCCTTTGGGCTTCGTTCAAACTTATTTTTTTAATATTTCTACGTTCTTTAAGTCTGTTTAAATCTGTTATTAACTCTTTTAGGTCTTCGTCTGTATCAGCTCTTAGAACAAACGCTCTATTTAATTGCACGATAAACTCATCAGTTATTTTATTATCTAATTTATAATTGGCTGGTGGAATTTTATCCCATTTTAAAGCACTTGAATAAGCAGCTTCGCCTACTTCTGTATGATCAAATGCAGAGGGCAGTTTAACATCAGGAGTTACCCCTAAGTTTTGAGTGCTTCCGCCATTAACTCGGTAGAACTTTGCAGTTGTTAACTTTAGCTGACCTAATTTCTCTTTTTCTTCTGGAATATATTGTTGTAAACCAATTAAACTTTGAACTGTACCTTTTCCAAATGATTGCTCTCCAATTATTATTCCTCTTTTATAGTCTTGAATAGCTGCTGCAAATATCTCAGAAGCAGATGCGCTTAATCTACTTGTGAGCACAGTTAATGGCCCATCATATAGTACCTTGTTACTTTCATCCTCCTCTTGGTGAATTCGATTGCTGTAATCCTTAACTTGTACTACCGGGCCATGATTAACAAATAAACCAGTAAGTTCTACTGCTTCGTCTAGTGCTCCTCCTCCATTTCTCCTAAGATCTATTAAAAGTCCATCAACTTCTTTCGTTTTTAAGTCTGCAACAAGCTTTTCTACGTCTCTAGTTGTGCTATTAAACTCCTTATCCCCACTTTGAGCGTTCTTAAAATCCTTATAAAAAGAAGGTATATTTATAACTCCTAAACGATAGGGTTTGCCTTCTTTAATAAACTCATACACTTTACTTTCTGCACGAGCATCTTCTAAATTTATTTTATCTCTAACAATTTCCACTACTTGAGGTTTGGAAGACACTCCACCTTCTGCTTTAAGCACATTTAGCCTAACTAAGGTGCCTTTCTTTCCTCTTATTAGCTGAACAACATCGTCATTTCTCCATCCTACCACATCCACCATTTCTCCTTCTTTACCTTGCGCTACACCAACAATTTTATCATTATCATGTAATTCATCTCCTTTAAATGCCGGCCCGCCCGGTACAATGGAATATACAATAGTATAATCACCATCTTTGCTTAATCGAGCTCCAATTCCTTCCAAGGATTTACTCATTTCAATATCAAAATTTTCGGCTGTAATAGGGTTAAAATAGCTTGTATGCGGGTCAAGCGACTCCATATAGCTATTCATAAAAATTTGATATACATCTGCACTATTATATTGCTGGATACTCGTTTTATATCTATCGTATCTTTTTGCCAGACTCTCCTTTGCTTGTTCTAGGGTTTTATCGTCTAATAAATAACTTAGCAATTCACTTTTAATGTATTTTCTCCAAACCTCATTTTGCTTATCTTCAGTTTCAGAATACGTTTCATCCTTTCTATCTAGATTAAAATATTCGTCTTTAGCAAAATCAAAGTCCTTTTCTAGCAACTCATTTACATAAGCAATACGCTGGTAGTAGCGCTCTTTAAATACTGCAAAAATTTGATATGGCACACCAATATTACCCGCTTTTAACATATCATCAATATCCAATCTATACTTATCAAACGAGGCAATATCTGAAGCTAAAAAGTAAAGCTTGGTATTGTCAAGTTTCTCCAAATAATTAGTGTAAATCACATTGGACAGCGAATCGTTCAACGGAACTTTTTTATAATGAAATCTTTTAAGTAGTTCGGTGATTAGAACTGTTTCATTAACATTCTTAGGTTCTGGGTATAATACCTTAATGGTATCGTTAATTTGATACTCTAGCTCAAATACTGGTATTTCGTTAACCTTATTAAAGCTAACATCTTTATTAATAGGTAGTAGTACAAAGCTTGCCAGTGCAAGTATAATTGGTATTATTATTATTAACCTTTTCTTCATCTTTTCACTAATTCTCACAATCGAATTATTATCTAAAATTTAATATAACAGTTTACAAAAATAACGGAATATGGTTACAGTTAGTTTACTGTAGTTATCAATTATTACCTTAAATCCGCAAGAAAAATCTATTACAAGCCATAA
>CAZZML010000137.1:0-7784 GCA_964654735.1 uncultured Roseivirgaceae bacterium
TTTTTGTTTCTGGTGAATTATCTCAGCGTGAATATCAGGCAAATGACGGTACCACTAGAACCAGTTTAGAGCTAAATGCGAATATTATTGATCTGGTAGGTAAACGTAATGATCAGGGACAGCAGCAGCCTCAGCAACAAGATTATCAGCAGACGTCCCAACCCAGCAATAGCCCTAGTAGCCTGGATGACTTTGATGATGTGCCGTTTTGATTCGTATAAGATATATATTGTTAACTTATGTTAAGGATTTATTATTAACTTGTCCTTTTAAAACAATTTAATAAAATAAATATTAGCCTTTCAATTATGTAAACATTTGAGAGGCTTTTTTATGCCCACTAGAAAATGTGAAACGGCTACAATTTTAAGGCCTTTTGACAAAGAAATCCCTCCGTCTGGAAGAGTTTAAATTAGGTAGTATTACCCATAAAAAATAAGTAAAGGAAAGTTTATGCAAGGTGTTTGGGTCCGAAAACCAACAAATGGGACTACTGTTGTTTTTGTACATGGTATTTTATCCAGTGGGGAGTCGTGTTGGAAAAATGAAAATGGTACTTATTGGCCACGACTATTAAGGGATGAGGAAAAGTTTCAAGAACTTGGTATATATGTATACAGCTATCAGACAGGCGTTTCCAGTGGAACGTACAACTTAAATGATGTTGCTGATGATCTTAGAGGACGGCTGATTGATATAGATAAAATAGCAAACTGTCAAAAAATTGTTTTCGTTTGTCATAGTATGGGGGGTATTGTTGTTCGTAAGTTCTTGGCTGACCGAATAAATGACTTGCTAGATCGACAAATTGAAATAGGTCTTTTTCTTGTTGCCTCCCCCTCACTAGGATCTGATTATGCAAACAAAAAGTTTATTGAACTTGTAGTAAAATTTCTCAAACATTCGCAAGCTGAAGCATTAAAGTTTTCTCAGAACAATCTATGGCTTAATGATTTAGACACAAGATTTAAAAACCTAAAAGAAGATGGTAGGTTAAAGTTATACGGAAAAGAATTAGTCGAAGATAAATTCATTAATATAAAGAAGCTTAGTGTTTTTGGAAAACTAATTCAAAATTTAAACCGTAAACAGATTGTTGAGCCATTTTCTGGAGCCAGATATTTTGGTGACCCATATAAAGTTCCAGGTTCTGACCACTTTTCCATTGCAAAACCTGAAAACAAATTATCAAATCAACATCAGCAATTACTTGTATTTCTTGAAAAGAATATTTTCCCTTCTGGGAGATCAGGAGCATCATCACAAGATATACGTTCAGTATCAGCGTTTAATAATATCTCATCAGTAACAGAAACATCCATACCATCAGAATTCACTGAGTTACAACTACAACTTGAGACTTTACAATTAAATGTTTATACCGAAAAGCTTGCATCAATTAAAGAAATGCGCGGTAAAGGTGACATAGAAGGAGCACGGGATACTTTAACAACGGAACTAGCTTCTCTTGCTGATAGTACAGTACCAAAACCTATTCAAGCCAATTATCACTATCATGCGGCTCGTTGGGCACAAGAAGATGGGAAGCCTATTGAGCAGTATCGCAGATATTACGAAGTAGCAGGTAATCTTGATTCAAAAATAGATGATAGAACCTATAGAGCCTTTGAATTAGCTACTCAAAAAAGAATTGATGAGGTGATTAAAACCTTATCTCCTCTTGATACAGAACCAATTGTAATCAATTTATTTAAATACCTGATAGATTTTGGTAGATTTTCTGAAATCAATGATTTTGTAGATAAAATTGAAACACCTGTAACTGACGAAATATTAAGATTTCAAGCCCTTTGTCAATTGGCATCAGGAGAGCCTGATGAAGCATGGAAAATAATTGCCCCCTTGCTTCATCAGAAAATAGATAGTGCCTTATTTCAGTTAACAGCAGGGTACATTTTATTTTGGCAAGCAATGCCAAGTGAATTTCATAGCCTTGGAAGCATATCACCACATTTTTTTGTAACAGATATACTTTCGCATGAAGACAATCGAAACCTCAAAATGAGAGATGCTCTAAACCATTTGGAGCAAGCTTTAACATCTGTAAACTCAACATCCTCCAAAGAATTAAAGCACGGCATTATAGATGCATATCTTGCAGTATGCGTTAATTTGCTTGATAAACATCCTACAGCAATTGATAAAGCTAAAAATTCTCTCATGGAGAACCCTCTTGCTCCTTTTCCAATTCTTTGCTTGTTACAGCTAAAAGCTGATTATGACTGGAGCCATACTGTTGACGTATTATCAGATGCTTGCGAACAACCTTTTCCTGCTATTTGGCAAATCTATATATATGCAGAGCTGCTATTAGATACAAATCATACTGAACAAGCATGGAAGCTATTATTAAAATTTGAAAATCGCTTTGCAACAGACGATGAAAAGACACAATGGTTAGAACTGGCCATTCGCAGCCTTTCACAACTTGGAAAACTATCAGAATTAGAGCAACGAATCACTGAGCTAGATGATTCTGTAGAGTTTCGTAGAGTGAAAGCTGGTTACTGGGAGCGATGTGGTGATCCTACTAAAGCTCTTACCATTGCAGAAGATTTAGTAACATTAACTGACTCTCGACTTGATTATATTAATCTTGCAAATCTTCATCGGCAAGAACGAATGTGGCAGGAATTAACTGTTTCAGCTTCTCAGTGTTTAGAGAAATTTGATAATGCACCAGCTCACATTGCAGATTCACTTGCTCAAGCACTGTTTGAATTGGAAAAACCTAAAGAAGCATTGAACATTCTTGATAAGTATAAACCAGTCTTTGAGCGAGATGGAAAGCTCAATAATTATCACGCCCATAGCATGACTATTCATTCAACTTTAGGCCAGTACCCTGAGGCATTGGAAGCGAGTAATTTACTTTGGGAAGAAAACCCAAATGAACAGTTATTAATTCAGAGAGCACAATTGCAATCAGCAATAGGAGAAAATTCTCGTGCTATAGAAGTTTTAAAAGATGGTGTGGAACGAGGTTTCAAAACACCTCAAGTGCTAATTCTCATTGCAAATTATTTATTAATTACTGATCGAGAAGAGGCATTTCAAGTAGCAAAAGATGTAGTAGAATTTTCTTCTGATGACCCTCAGTTACTTATGAATGCAATGTTTATAGGTTTTAATACTGGTCATAGCGATTGGGCATCAATACAGATGGCTGTTATACATCAAAAATTTCCCAATAGAGGTATTTTCCATGAATGTAAATTACCCAACCTTTTAGAGTGGTCTAGGGAAGGTCAAACTCAACGCCAAACTAATTGGAACCAATTTATTGAGGGGCGCATACCTACGCACCTTTGGCTAGATTCTGAGGGACAATTGTTGGGAACCGATTTTTATTGGCGATGGCATTCTAATCATGAGCAACCAATTTTTAAGCAAGTACCGTTACCTATAAGCTACGGTGGCAGACCAATAGAGTCTGTATTAGAGAGCTGGGAAGGACGTTCTTTAACGATGGACTATTCAGCTTGCCTAATAGCTCACGCTCTCAAACTTTTCCCCCAACTAAATTCTATATTTGATGAAATTTATATTCCTCCGAGCCTGTTTTCTGTTATTCAGCGTGAAATTCAACAACAAGCCCAAGTTCAATCTGATTTTTTTGAGAAAACAGAACAATTACAAAAATGCTGGGATACTCTGTCAATTAAATTATTAAAACCCCCTATATTGGAAGTAGGTGATTATAGCGGTTTGCAAGTGGCAGACCGTATCGAATGGAACTTAGCAACACAAAATAATTTGTGGATTGTAACAGAACATTTTGCAACTGAACTTTTTGAAACAGGCATTATTCCAGATAGACTGAGAGTTCTTCAGGTAACTTATGCAGATGTTTTTACTGTTTTGAGAGATAGAGGTGAATTACTTTTAGAAGAAAATAAATTTAAGCAGTTTACCTCGCATGCACCTAATTTTCAGAAAGTAGAACAGTTAAACAAAAATAAAAGGTTACTGGTAGATAAAGCCTTTTTAGAATTGTTGATTAAATTAGATGTCCTAGAGGCTTTCTCTCGTATTTTTAAATTGTATTGTATCGAAGGAATACATGATCAACTAAAGGCAGATATTGAAAGTTATAAATATCGGCAAAAAATCGAAAAATGGTTAAAAGACCTTTTGGTAGAACTTAAGCTCATGAGGCGTAAAGGTAAACTTAAATTTCTTACATTGTTACGCTCTCCCAAAGAACGAAATAATCAACCATTAAGCTATGAATTAGAAGAATTATTACTTGGTTCAGAGAAAACAAACTCCCCTATTTGGGTAGACGATAGATGTCTCAATAGCTATGCTAACGTTTCATCACAAGCACCGATTGTAGGTGTTCATGATGTTCTAGGAGTTATTCTTTCACGTAGTACCAATGCAGAAGGTAAATATATTGAATGCTTTCGTAGCTTAATTCGCAATGGAGTTAGTTGCCGACTACCGCCAGCAGAGTACATCTTAAAAGAATTAAAACGAGCAAGGTTTGATACTAATACTGGTCATTTGATTGAAAATACTCCTCTAGCAAATCTTCGCCAATCAGTATGGCGATCAATTGGTTCTGAATCTATTCTTGGTAAAGATGCGATTCGTCCAGAGCTAATACCAGAAAAAACCGAGTTTCTACTTCAATTACATCGATTGGTTGACTCTGTTATGGTTGCAATTTGGATAGATGATGAATATAACAAACAACAACGTTTCGCTATGGCTGATTGGATTTATCAATACTTTTTACCTCAGCAGGGTCGCCCAGTCTTCTGGGATGCTAAGAATAATGAGCCAATAAAAGGGTTAGCAGTAGAACATTGTTTCAGGATAAGTCTTGCTTGGCAATTAATGAGCAAACCTTACATCATAAATGAATATTATCAATGGCTTTTTCCTCAGATAGAACTTGTTTGGTTGCATCAGAAAACCTTACGTGACGCTGTATTATCTCGTTTTTCTGATCTAATAATCAGTATATTAAAAAGCTCTTCAGTCCCAGAAAATGATGAATTAGCAACGTCTATCTTAACTGAACCTTTACGATGCTTACCTGGTGACATTCTTAAACAAATACTCACTCATCCTAAATTGGAGTCCCAGTTAAAAAAATATTTTACAAGCGGGATTTACCTTGAATCATTAAATTTATCTGTTCCAGAAGGTGAATGGCAGCAACTGTCTGAAACTTGTATTAATGCAGAACTAGGCGAATCAGTTTCTAAAATAATAAAAGGTCGAAATATTACCTTAGAGTTTAAATCTAATAATGGTGTGGGTGATATGGTCAGTGTATCAGCCGAAACTGCGGATGGAAATCTCCATAAGCTTCATATGTTAACCCCTTATGGTCGTCTAGAACATCCTACAGCAGGAAAGCGCATAGCATGGTTTGACGAAATAATGCATGCAGGATTACTAGGTATAGAAAATGTTGATAATGATCGAACACAATTGGCAGGAGAAGGTTTTAGTAAAACAGTTGATTATTTAAAAAATCAGTGTGAGCATTCAGGTAACTTCTTCTTTACTTTTGCTAGTCTCTCCCTTGAAATTTCAGATCTATCTGCACATGGTTGGGAACAAATTCTTCCGTCTAATGCAGATATATTCTTATCTATTATTCCAAATGATTATGCAGCCGAGTGGCTTTTTGCAAATAGTGAAGACGGTTTTGAAACGAAAAAACGTTTGGCTAGTATAGCTTCTTTACCTTTCGGAAAACCATTTAATCTTTCTACAATTGTTAAACAAGCACTTTCTTCTAAGTTGATTTCAGTTGAACAAATATCCGAATTTATAAATGAGTTGGCAAGGACAAGTTTGAATCCTATTGTTTTGCAAAACTTACTGACAATATATCTTCAAATACCAGAAATTGATACTCAAAAACAAACTGAAACCCTCATTACAAATCTATTAACTTTGGAATCAAATGATGGGTTTGAACTTTATATTGAATTACTTCATTTGATTTGGAATCATTTTCAACTCACAGATGAGTTTAACAAATACAATTATGAACAACTTGTGATATGGGCATATATTTATGCTGATTGCATGTTGACTAATATACTAAAACAAAAAAAACCAGACAGTCGAGATTACTGGTCTATTGCATCAAAAAACATCAAAGAAGCTAATCGCGCTTTGGAGGGTAAGAAAAATCCTTTTAATACATTATTAGATGAGGATGTAGATGTAACCCTACCTTCTTATGCATCTTGGTGGCGAACTGTGATTGGCGGCACATTAGGTGTTTTAAAGCAAAACATTGATGCCTTACAAAACGATCAGACAGTCGTTATAGCTACACTTCAGCCACTTCTTGATGCTTGTAATAACCCTCGGCATACGAATCTCCAATCACTTGATTTTTTTGAATTAACGGATTATTCAAATAATTTCAAAAACAGTCCAATTAATAACCGAAGCTTGCAAATTGCCATAGAGCTTGTAACCCAATTTTCTAACAAGCAGTCTAAATCTGAATTAATACCTTTAAACTCTTTACTGCTGAATATTCTTGAGAAAGAAAATGTTATCTCTCTATCGAATTGTTTTTGGGTTCTAGCACGTTTTCCTGTACCTTCCGATATTACTGATATTTTAATAGATTCTATTAAAAATCATACCGAAAAAAACTTACTTAGTAAGGAAAGTGCTGTATTGTTTCTGGGGGAAGCCGAATTATTAGGGCGGTTAAATACTGAGAGAGCATTAAGTGTACGTCAAGATTTTATAGATAAGTTAATCAAAGAATTAACTAATGATATGACTGTTTGGCAATCTATCCCAGAAATAGTCATTAAGCTTTATCGCTTTGATGAAGAATACCAGAGAATTGATATATTTATTTCCACACTCAAAAAAATAGCCACAATATTACCAAAAAACACAGTTGAATTTCGTGAATTTTCCACATTTATTCGCCATGTCGAAGCTTATATGAAACCTGATGATTGGCCAAGATTATGGAGTGTTTTATAAATTGTTTGTCATTTTTGTTAGATAGATACCTTGGTACTAAAAAGATAAAAATACTGATAAGCCTTTCTGTAGATTCAATGGAAAATAGCATTTATTCACCATGAAACGTGAAAGGCTTCAAGCGGTTACTTTTTGTCACCTTGTGTGTTTTATAAAAAATACTTTATTAAAAAACTTTTTTTTAATAAGCATAATGTACTAGTCAACCCAAACTGTATGACAATTCAAGATTGGCAGACTCTAATTAATTACAGAGTGCTGTACAAGTTGATATTAAAAATTAAAATGTATTATTTAACATTCTCTGTTTTAATTCAGACCACATACTTAATCGACTAGATCCGCCCACTCTTTTACCCCTACCTCTGGATTTTGCCAACCATAACCCCGAACCATTAAAACTATATACGGGTAATAAATCTTTACGCTTGGCTGCCGACTTTATCTCAGGAATTAAATTGTCCAATACAACCGGTAAGGCTCGGGGTGAAGAAAAATAGGTTAAAACCATATGAGCCTGATTAAGTGTTAAGGCTTTTACATACGTTATCCGAATTTTACTTTCAGGTACACCCAGTTCTTTCAAAGTAAAATATTTGGCAATGGAAAAATCTTCACAATCTCCAGCCCCCCTCGACAAAAGTTCCAAAGGAGTAGCCCAATAATCGTTAACACCCCAAAGATAAATATCATCAACAAATTCAATTCGTTGATTAAAAAAATCATTCACTCGTGTTAATTTTTCTTGCTCTGGCAAATTTTTTGCTGTCTGCATAAGT
>CAZZML010000138.1:0-7751 GCA_964654735.1 uncultured Roseivirgaceae bacterium
GACTTTTCTCTTTTTAAGTTTAAAGTTTACCTGCAACTATTGAGAAGTTACAGAATATACTTGTAAGTGCCTTATAATTAATAGGTTATAATTATTATACAATTATCTTTCACTGAACATTGCTTCTTACAGAAGAATCGGTTTACATTTGCCGTATGAACATGGTATTAAACACAAATTGGTGGTGGCTTTCAATTACACAAAGTGAGTGAAAGTAACGACTATTTGTAAAAAATATATAGGCCTGCTGATACACTCAGCAGGCTTTTTTTATGACTAAAAATGAAAATGAAACAAAAAATATATTCCAAAGTATATACCCAAATAGGAGATTTAGTTACTCCTGTAAGTGTTTACTTAAAAATTAGAGAACAATACCCCATATCAGCCTTACTAGAAAGTTCCGACTATCAAGGCAAAGAGAACAGCTATTCATTTATCGCCTTCGAGCCATTTGATAGTTTTGAAGCTACAGGAAACAGGGGTGACGTTATAGAGGACTTGGAAAACTTTCATAACAAATATGAGCTTTTCTCAGACAGCCCTTTGGCAAAAACATTTAATGGGGCTTTTGGCTACCTAACATTCGAATCAGTTCGGTATTTTGATTCTTACACCACTGTTAAGCAATCTGACATTCCGGAAATTCAATTTAATTATTATAAATACATTATTGCCTTCGACCATTTTAATAGCAAATTGCATATCATAGAAAATTTGCTTGAAAAGGGTGCAACGAGCGAAATAAATAAACTAAAAAAACTAATACATCAATTAAATGGTGCTCAGTTTACGTTTAAGGCGGGCAAAAAACAAAGCCCGGTTACTAATGATGAGTATAAGCGACTTGTAACAAAAGCTAAGCAACATTGCCAGCGTGGCGATGTTTTTCAATTAGTGCTTTCAAAACCCTATACAAGAAGTTTTCAAGGCGATGAATTTAATGTATATCGTGCCTTGCGCTCTATAAACCCCTCTCCATATCTATTTTACTTCGATTTTGGCAGTTTTAAATTAATAGGCTCATCTCCGGAAGCGCAAATAATTGTGAAAGAGGAAAAAGTAGAGATTCACCCTATTGCCGGTACGGTGAAGCGCACAGGGGAGGATTTAGAAGATATTGAAGCTGCTGAACAATTGAAAAAAGACCCTAAAGAAAATGCAGAGCACGCTATGTTAGTTGATTTGGCAAGAAACGACTTATCCAAATCTTGTCAGCATGTGGTGGTTAGCAAAGAAAAACACCTTCAGCATTTTAGTCATGTTATTCATTTGGTATCTATCGTAAAAGGTAATTTAAGGAGTGAGTCAAGCCCAATAAAAGCATTAGCCGATTCTTTTCCGGCCGGTACCTTATCGGGTGCACCAAAGTTTAAGGCGGTAGAGTTAATAAGTAAATACGAAAAGCAAACAAGAGGATTTTATGGTGGAGCAATCGGCTATATCAATTTTAAAGGAGATTTGAATATGGCCATTATGATACGAAGCCTAATGAGTAAGAATAATACATTGCACTATCAGGCTGGTGCCGGAATTGTAATAAATTCAGTAGAAGAAAACGAATTACAAGAGGTAGAAAATAAACTGGGAGCCATTAATGAGGCCATTAAAATTGCAGAGCAATTATGAAGAAAGTATTAATAATAGACAATTACGACTCGTTTACTTACAACTTGGTACAGTTGGTAGAAGAAGTTACAGGCGAAAGGCCTGATGTGGTAAGAAACGATGTATTAAAGAAAGTTGACCTGGCAGCCTATTCCAGAGTAATTTTATCGCCCGGACCGGGTTTGCCGAGTGAAGCAGGCCAGTTAAAAGAAGCAATTGCAGAATTAGCAGAGCTAAAAATTCCCACATTAGGGGTGTGCTTAGGTCTGCAAGCCATTGCGGAGCATTTTGGGGGCTCATTAGTGAATCTGGAGAAGGTATATCATGGCGTAAGCGATAAAATGAATATTATTAAAGAGGATGAGTTATTCAATAATATCCCTACAGGGTTTGAAGCTGGCAGGTATCATTCTTGGATTGTAGATAACGATGGGTTTCCTGCTGAACTTCAGGTGCTTTGTAAAGGGCCAGGCAATGAAATAATGGCTCTTCGCCACCAATCATTACCCATTTTAGGTGTTCAGTTTCATCCGGAGTCCATTCTTACCCAATCCGGGAAACAGCTAATTTCTAATTTTTTAAATACCGTTTAATGAAAGAGACACTTGAATACCTGCTAGCGGGTAATAGCTTAAATGAAGAACAAGCATACCAGGTAATGAAAAGCATTGGCAATGCACAATTTGATTTAACACAAATAACAGCGTTTATAACCCATTATTGGTACAAACCTATTGCTACCCAAGAGCTCTCCGGCTTTAAAAAAGCCTTGTTAGACTTAGCCGTTCCGGTAAAAATGAACGTAAATAATGCCATTGATTTATGCGGTACAGGTGGCGATGGTAAAAACACGTTTAATATCTCTACACTAACAGCGGTGGTAGTGGCAGGAGCCGGTTATAAAGTGGCTAAGCACGGAAATTACGGAGTTACCAGCATCAGCGGCTCTTCCAACGTGCTGGAGCAGTTGGGTTATACTTTTAGTAATGATAGCAGCATCTTAGAACAACAACTAGAGTCTTGCAATTTAACGTTTATTCATGCACCATTATTTCACCCTGCCTTAAAAGAAGTGGGTGGTATTCGTAAAAAACTGGGAATTAAAACATTCTTTAATATGTTAGGGCCTTTGGTTAATCCTGCCCAACCAAAATTTCAAATGGTTGGGGTGTATAATTTGCAAGTAGCCAGACAGTATCAATACTTGTTTCAGCAATCTGATAAACGGTTTACTATTGTGCATAGCCTTGATGGGTATGACGAAATAACCTTAACAGGAGATACACGTATTATCTCCAATGATTTTGATGGGATTAAATCGCCTAAAGATTTGCTGGGAGAAAACCCATTAAATCCTGTTGATTTATATGGTGGAAATACGTTGGAAGAGGCTGCTTCCATTTTTAAATCCATATTAAGAGGCAAGGGAACTGCCTCTCAAAATGCCGTTGTTCTTTCTAATGCAGCATTAGCAATACATACATTTAATACTTCTAAGCCACTACCAGAGTGCTATGATGAAGCCAGAGAAAGTCTTTTAGGAGGGAAAGCAGAATCTAATTTTAACAAATTAATCAATGGCTGATATTCTACAACAAATTATTGCCTCTAAAGTAATTGAGGTTAGAGAAGCAAAAAAAATAACCTCGATTGCTGGTATGGAAGAGCACATTTTTAATAATGCTTATCCATCAGTTTCATTGGCAAATGCTCTAAAAGAGAAGCCAGGAATTATTGCAGAGTTTAAAAGAGCCTCTCCTTCAAAAGGGGTAATTAATGCTTCTGTAGAATCTGCAGAAATTGTTAGAGGCTATGATTTAGGCGGTGCACTAGGGATTTCAGTACTTACAGATGTTAATTATTTTAAAGCAAAGCCTCAGGATTTTAACCAAGCAAGGTCAAGTACAAAAAAACCTTTGTTGCGCAAAGAGTTTATTATTGATGAATATCAAATTTACCAGTCTAAATTAATGGGAGCCAATGTAATTCTATTAATTGCTGCAGTGCTAACCAAAGTGGAAATAAAGGCATTTACGAGGCTGGCACATACCCTTAATTTAGAAGTACTAATTGAATTGCATGACTGTAATGAGATTGAAAAATTATGTGGTGAGGAAAATATCATTGGTGTTAATAATAGAAATTTAAAAACCTTTAAGGTTGATATCAACCAATCGATAAAAGTAAAGAACCAATTGGGTGAAATAAATACTCCTCTCATTTCAGAAAGTGGGTTGTCAAGTATAGTTGAAGTTGAGCAGCTTCTTGCAGAAGGTTTTAGTGGCTTTTTAATGGGGGAATATTTTATGCGGCAAAAGAACCCTGTTAGTGCTTTTGAAAATTTTAGTAAGGAGTTTCAGCAACTAAACCAATCGAGATGAACTTGAAAATAAAAGTCTGTGGAAATGCTCAGTTGGAAAACTTTAAAGAGGTCAGCAATTTACAACCAGATTATGTTGGCTTTATTTTTTATAATAAATCAAAACGATTTGTAGAAAGCCCTGCATCTGTTACCAGGATTGAAGGCTGCAAAGCCAAAAGGGTAGGGGTGTTTGTAAATGCAAGTGCCGACTATATTAAGAGAAGGGCAGAAGATTTTGAGCTGGATATTATTCAGCTTCATGGAGATGAATCACCTGAGTTTTGCCAAAAAATCAACTCTGTTCGACCCTTATTTAAGGCTTTTCAGATAAATAATAACTTTAATTTTAATAGTTTAAATAATTATAAATCAGTATGTAATAAATTTTTATTCGATACCAGTTCAAAAATGTATGGTGGTAGTGGAAAAAAATTTGACTGGACGATTTTAGACAGGTATAATCTCACCAAACCCTTTTTACTAAGCGGTGGAATAAGTGTAAATGATGCGGATGAAATAAAAAAAATAAACCATCCTATGCTTTCGGGTTTAGATATAAACAGCCGGTTCGAAATAGAGCCGGGCATTAAAAACATTGAAACATTATCAACTTTTATAAATAAGATAAGATTATGATGAAACCCACATCAGATGGATTTTATGGAAATTTTGGAGGTGCTTTTATTCCAGAAATGCTCCATAAGAATGTAGATGAATTAAAGAATAGCTACCTTGAGATACTCTCTTCGGAGGAGTATAAAGCAGAATTGGCAGATTTGTTGAAGAATTATGTTGGCCGGCCAACTCCTTTATATAAAGCAGCCAACCTCTCCCAAAAATATAATGCAAATGTGTTTTTAAAGAGAGAGGATTTAAACCATACAGGAGCGCATAAGATTAATAATGCGCTAGGACAGATATTGCTGGCTAAAAAGATGGGCAAAACCAGCATTATAGCTGAAACAGGTGCCGGGCAGCATGGAGTGGCTACGGCTACCGCTTGCGCCTTATTTGGCCTGCCATGCAAGGTGTTTATGGGTGAACTGGATATTGAGCGTCAGGCTCCAAATGTGGCTCGTATGAAGATGTTGGGTGCAGAGGTAATACCCGCCAGGTCGGGCAGTAAAACACTAAAGGATGCTACTAATGAGGCCATTAGGTATTGGATAGCCAACCCGGATGCGTATTACCTCATTGGTTCTGTAGTTGGCCCTCACCCGTACCCTGATTTAGTGGCTCGGTTACAGGCAGTTATAAGCAAAGAAATAAAGGAACAATTGGTAAACGAAAATAGCATAGAAAACCCTGATTATGTGATTGCTTGTGTGGGGGGAGGAAGTAATGCTGCAGGTGCTTTCTATCATTTTATTGATAATGAGAATGTAAAACTAGTAGCAGTTGAAGCTGCTGGCGAAGGTGTTAATTCAGAAAAATCGGCTGCTACATTTCAACTGGGTAGTTTAGGTGTAATACACGGCAACCAAACATTGGTAATGCAAACTCCCGAAGGACAGATTATAGAACCTTATTCCATTTCTGCGGGCCTTGACTACCCAGGCATAGGTCCAATGCTGGCCGAGTTGCTTACCTCAAAGAGATGTATTGGATTAGATGCAACGGATTTAGAAGCGTTAGTGGCGGCTAAACTGTTAACTCAAGAAGAAGGTATTATACCTGCATTGGAAAGTGCACACGCTATAGCAGCTTTAGAAAAAATAAAATTTGAACCTACGGATGTGGTGGTTATAAACCTTTCGGGTAGAGGCGATAAAGATATGGCCATGTATATGAAACACTTTGAAAATGGAAACTAGAATAGAACAGCTATTTAAGCAGAATAAAGACCTTTTGAATATTTATATAACGGCAGGTTATCCAGAAATTAATAGTTTGCCTAAAATAGCTGAAGGGCTTATTAACCAGGGAGTTGATGTGATTGAGATTGGCATGCCTTACTCTGATCCATTGGCAGATGGTGAGGTGATTCAACAGGCCAGTGCTATTGCTCTAAATAATGGAATAACCATCAATAAAATATTTGAGCAAGCTACTGGAATTAGAAAAATGTCTGAATCGATTCCATTAATTTTAATGGGGTACTTTAATCAGCTTTTGCAAATTGGGGTAGAAAACTTTTTAAAGAAATGTAAAAGCTCCGGAGTAGATGGAGTAATCATTCCAGACCTACCTGTTGAAGTGTATTTGTTGGATTATGAAGAGATGTTTAAATCTAATGGAATAAAAATTTCATTTTTAATATCGCCTCAGACAACAGAGGAACGGATTTATTTATTAGATAAAGCCTGCACTTCTTTTTTATACATTGTGTCTGATAACTCACTTACAGGAACTAAATCAGAAGGATTTACCACATCCCAAGTTGATTATTTTAAGCGCATCGAGAAAATGAAGTTGAGCTCTCCCACTATGATAGGATTTGGTATTTCATCAAAAAAAATGGCAAAAGAAGCAAATGTTTATGCAAATGGCGTGATTATTGGAAGTGCTTTTATAGAAGCAGTGAAAAATAACGAACAAATGTCTTTTATAGATAAATTAATTTGATTTTGTTCGTTATTAAAGTTAACAAAATCGAAATTTACACTATAAAACTAATGCCATGAAAATCTCTAAACTTCTTAAAGTAGCTAGTGTTCTACTAGTTGCAACTATTTTTAGTATTTCAACCTCACAAGCGCAAGAACGAAACAAACGTCAGCAAGAAAGCCTCTTATCTGCAAAAAAATGGACAATTGTTGAGGTAAAGCGTAAGAAACT
Organism: uncultured Roseivirgaceae bacterium; assembly: GCA_964654735.1. Classification (GTDB taxonomy): domain Bacteria; phylum Bacteroidota; class Bacteroidia; order Cytophagales; family Cyclobacteriaceae; genus JAKISE01. The sequence goes on from CAZZML010000138.1 coordinate 6,749, forward strand.
GGGTAAACTCAAAAAAATGGATGGTTTTAGGCTTGAAGTTGGAAATGAGTTTTCGCTAGGAATTGACCATAAATTTGGGTACAAAAACAACGATTATGAGTATATGTCGGGTAAATGGGTGTTAAATGGAAAAGAACTCCTGTTAATACACGATGCCAGAGATGCCACTAACAGGCTGGAGAATACAGTTTATAAGATAAAAAGACTTTCTAAGTCTGAGCTATTTTTGAAGCGTATTTCACCGAACCCAAAAGGGAAAATAGTATTTAGATAATCATTTTTCGGCTAGTATTACTTCACCAATTAACTTCGTCTTTTTAACCCTAAATCAATTTATCCGATGAAAACAAATTACCTCTTAAAAATAATCTCAGTAATCGTAGTAGGATTACTCATTAATAGTTGTGCCACAAGAAAAGTAACGCGTGTTGATCCTGCAGATCAAATAGACCTAAGTGGAAGGTGGAACGATACAGACTCTAAACAAGTAGCGGAACAAATGAGTAGGGATGTGCTTAGTAAACCTTGGTTATTGCGCTTTGAAGGCAACCAAGAGCGGCCTCCTGTTGTTATTATTGGAATAATTGTTAATAGAACCTCAGAGCACATCGAAGCAGAAACCTTTGTAAAAGATGTAGAAATTGAATTTATTAATTCAGGAAAAGTACGAGTAGTTGCCAATACCTTGTTTAGAGAGAAATTGAGAGAAGAGAAAGAGCAACAACAAACCAATGCAACTCCGGAGTCTCAACAAAAAATTGCTGCGGAGTTAGGGGCAGATTTTATGCTTTTTGGTACTATTAATTCAACTATTGATGAGTACAAAAAAGAGCGATTGGTAAACTATAAAGTTAATCTTGAACTAATAAATCTTCAGACTACCGAAAAAGTATGGATTGGAGACAAGGAAATTAAGAAACTGATTAAAAACTGATTAATTTTATGAATTAACCAGGGTAAAGGTTGGTTTTATATTACTGTCATCCGAGTAAAAATCTAACAT
>CAZZML010000139.1:0-7743 GCA_964654735.1 uncultured Roseivirgaceae bacterium
CTACAAATGGCCTCTACAAAGCGTTTGAGCTGTTTGTGGCGAAGATGAGTTAAATGTTAATACTTTAAACCAAAGGTAATAATTATTTTCTGACTGGTATATCCGAGCAACACGCATTAATAATAATCTTTCCATGAGCTTGACACTAGTAGTGCGTTCTCTAATTAGCTTTACAGTAATTTATGTTGAATTTTTTCTTGAGACAAGACAGAATTATTCAGCATAGCCTTAGCTACGGTTAATAATTTTAACGAAGTATCAAGGAAAAAGGCACGTAAATTTGTTGTGGTAATTAGAGAACGCACTACTAGTCGTGTCAACACTCTTTTAGCCAGCCCAAGCTTCATCCTTTTTAGCCATAGCTACGTTAAAAAATCTTCACGTAGCTATGGCTATGCTTATATTTTTTACCTTGATCAGATTTAAAATAATTTCAGCTTAACTAAACGACATTGTATAATAATTTGCAATTGTAATCGAAAATAAACATAATACTTTTTGAAAAGTTAACACCTTTCCTATCATTTTTTATGACTTGACTTAAGAGAAATATCTATACTAATTCTAAGTAGCTAACTTAAATCAGTATTAAAGAGGTGTAAAGGGCATAGTTTTGCCTCTCTTATTTTTATAAAAATATGCACAAGTACATTATTCTATTACATGTTTTAGCGGCTACTGTTTGGGTGGGTGGTCATTTAGTTTTAGCTATTGGTATTTTACCATCGGTGGTAAAGTATGGTAACATAGATTTGTTAAATGCATTTGAAGCCAAATACGAGAAGGTGGGGATTCCCGCACTTATTATTTTAGTAATTACGGGGTTTTACATGGCTATTAGCTATTTACCAATTTACGAGTGGTTCGATTTTAGTAATAAGCTGAGCAAGCATATTTCCATTAAGATTATTTTGTTAGGAGTAACCATAGTGCTTGCACTTCATGCTAGGCTTAAACTTATACCTAACTTATCAGTAAATAATTTAATTGTATTGGCCGTTCATATCATAGCCATAACTACTGTGGCTGTAATGTTTGTAGTTACGGGCTTAAGTTTCAGGTTAGGGTTCCTATAAAAGAGCAATCCTTGATTGGTTACAGAAAATTCAATACGCTGCCGAAGTACTAAACCTTGACAGCGTATTGAGCTAAGTTTCTTACTTTTCGTCCTCTTTTTTAATTTTTCTAATTAAAAAGAAGGAGACAAGGAGACTCAAACCCGCAAACAGAAAAATACCTATTACGTAGCCTTGTTCATCATTACCCCCTAAATTAAATAAATGCTCCATCATCATACCAAAAGCCGCTCCTAAAGAAATACCTATAGCTAAAAGACCTAGCACGATTACAAAATACCAATTATTGCCTCCAGCGGATTTAAAAAGCTTAGCATCTGCTCCAGCTTCGATAAGAGCTAACCTCTCTTTGTTTCTGGTAGTTAAATAATAATATACAATTCCGAATATAGTTAGAAATATTACCGGTACTACAATTAATTCTGATCCCATTTTATGTTGAGTTTTGTTAAATAATGATTTCACTAGGTTAGACAACGTGTTTTTTACATTGGTTACAAAAACCTTTTAAAAAAAATTATATTTGGTGTAACCACTTTAGCCTCTAGGTGGTCTATAGTATAAGTGAACGACCCTATAAAAGAAAAGCGCCTTATTGCACAAGTTAAGCTTGGTAATACCAATGCTTTTAGGGTATTGGTAGAAAGTTACCAGCATTTGGCTTTTACCGTGGCAGTTAACATAGTTAAAAATAGCCAAAATGCTGAAGAAGTTGTGCAGGACTCATTTATTAAAGTGTTTTCTAAGATTAATCAGTTTAAAGGAGAATCTAAATTTTCGAGCTGGCTTTTTAAAATTGTGTATAATACAGCACTTTCACGTATTCGAAAAAAACAATTGGATGTATATACGTTAGAGCCTAGTGAATATGGTGTAGAACATGGAGTTAGTTTGCATAGTGGTTGGGCTGACCTGGTTTTGAAGGATCAAAAAAAGTATATCAAAAAAGCAATGGATAACTTATCGGATAGAGATAAATTAGTACTTACATTGTTTTACTTAGCAGATGAAAGCTTAAATGAAATTTGCAAGGTTACAGAGGAAAAGAAAACAACTGTTAAAGCACGTTTACATAGGGCAAGAGCAAAAATGTATACTCAGCTAAATGGGTTATTAAAAGATGAGTTAACCGCATTGATATGAAAAAGTTAAAGAGCAATACAAAGATTAAAAAAATAGTAGAATATGGTTTGTTGGAAAAAGCTCCTATCGGAATGATGGATAGGGTTATGGCAAATTTAGCTGTTAGTTCGGCTAGAAGGCTTTCTATAAAACCAGTGGAACCAAAGCCAATAATTGCTGTTTTATTACCATTTTTAATGATAGTATTTTTAGCATTAGCTGTTTGGCTAAAACCGACATCTATACTGCCAAAATCGTGGAATTTAGCTTTTGATTTTACCATTAACCCTGCGTGGATCGCACCTATAATAGTAACAGCAATAGCTGTTTGGGCTTATATTGTAATTGAGAACAGGAGAGTTGCTAAAACGTAAAAATTAAAGTAGTACTAAAAAAATTATTCAATGAAGTATCCAATTCTTCTCCGGGGAGTTCCACCGGCAAATTTATAGTATAATTTATCATTAGCGATAATTTTTTAATGGTAAATGTAATTGGTACAAAAAGTGAATAATTCATTATGCCAAAAGCATTATTTTCAATAGGGTAGGATAAAATACTTTCAAGCTGATCAGGAGCATTATCTTTCCAATACCTAAATTTATCAAGCCCAATCCGATCAATCAATTGTTTTGCTCGTGCAGAGCTAATTTGCCACGAAACTACATTTGTATTGCCCATTAAAAGAGATAAATTTGGTGTAAAGCTTACCCGGTCAAAAATCCACCAATTGCTCTTATAAAGGCTGTATGAAGAATTTATTCTAATTCTATGCGCAGTTTCTTCACCAAACGTAAACGAGTAATCAACCCCAAAGCTCAATTTTTTGATGTAGTAAGTAGTGGATACATTTATTGCGTTTGTAAAAGGGAAAGAAATAGCTTCATCTTCAGATTTAGAGAAAAAATAGTGATTATAGGAAGCCCAGTAGCTCCATTTTGGAGTAAAGTTTCCCATATAACCCAGATCAATTATGGTGGTGGTATAATTCGGAACCTGATCGCTATTCCAATATACTGAGGCATCGGTAAATATGCCAGATTTATGGTAAAAAGAAACTCCGGCATTATAGCCATATTGTCCTATACCAATGGTTCTCCCTGCATTAGTGATTTGGCCTGAATAACCAATTCTGGTAGAGAATGTTGATTTAATATAGTTGCCTTCAACTAAGTTATCAAGCATTTGAAAAAATGTAGCTGAATCAGCAGTTAGTTCATCAAGTAAAAGGGAATCGAAGAATAAATATTCAGTTAAAAGAGAGTCGTAATTTATTGAGGTAGTATCCAGATTAGATAATTCCTGTGCTTTTAAATTTGGGGATAGAATCAAACAACAAAAGCCCCAGAGGGCTAATGTGAGTTTTATATATTTTTTTATTGTTGAGGTCATTTAACAAGTAGTATCTATGAATAAACCGTTATTTAATCCTGTCCGACATGGACTGGCGAAGATATTACGGTAATGTTGTACATTCATAGTCCGTGGTTCCTCAAGAGCGAAGGACTAATTATTTCCTTGTTGTCTTCGTTGGTCACGTTGGTTCATCATTTGATCTCGCTGCAATTGTTGCCGTTTTCGCTGCTCCAAACGATTTAAAATCATTTTCCTAAAATCATCTTCTGCCTTTTTTAAGGCAACCATTTGTCGTGCACTAATTACGTTGTTAATCTTGGCAACATACTTATTTTCCAAGTCAAGCTTATCTTGTTTTAACTTTTGACGAGCCATCATCAATGTTTTGCTTTGCTCTTCGGTTAGGTTTTGCATGTCCATTCCTTTACGAGATTGGAGTGCTTGTTTCTGCATCGTTCTTCGTTCTTGCGCAAACTGGTTATACAATGGCCAAAATTTCTCAGCCTCAGCTGGTGTCAAATTTAACCTTTCGGTTATAATGGCTATTCTGGCAGCCTCCAGTTTAGATTTAACATTTTTATTTGGCTCCTGCTTTTGAGCCCAGCCCACAACCGATGTGGCTATTACAATTATAATAATTATGGCTCTTTTCATGACTAATTAATTTTATATATTATTTATCTCTTCAATTTCAAAATCATTAATAAACAATTCCAGCTCTTCGTCTGAAAAATTCTCCAGTTCATACGAAAAATCATCAATTTTTTCACCTTCAAACGATACTAATTCTAACAAATCATCACTTGTTAAATCAGTTTCATCTAAAAAATCAACCATCTCCTCAGTACTAACATCGGCAAGCATCAATTCAATTCTCGAATCCAACCGATCAGAACTACTTTGGTATTTATAACCAAAATACCCGGCTATCATTATTAAAAGCAAAGAAGGAATGGCCAGCCTCAAAACACCTGTTCGCACAAATACAGCTCTTTTTTTAGTGCTTTCTATAGCCTTGGTTTGAATGATGGTTGGTAACCTATCAAAATATCCATCTGGTACAGAAAAAGCATCTTTTTTAGAGATGTCTTCCAGCTTAAATGTTTTTTTATGTGAATTATTTGTTTCCATTGCGTTGGTTTGACCAATTATATATACAAAGGTTTAATCATTAGTTAAAATTTCTTCAATTTTTTTAACGGCATGATGATAACTTGCCTTTAAAGCACCTACACTTGTTTCTGTAATTTTAGCTATTTGTTCGTATTTCATATTATCATAATATTTCATATTGAAAACAAGCCGTTGTTTATCAGGTAATTTTAATAACGCCTTTTGCAATTTCATTTGCACTTCATCACCCGAATAGTGGTGTCCACTATCTATATGCGTAGAGAGTTCTTTTTCTACATCTACTAAAGGAAGAAAAAACCGTTTTTTCTTTTTAGCAAGAAAGCTCAAGCATTCATTGGTAGCAATTCTGTAAATCCATGTATATAGTTGCGAATCGCCTCTAAAGTTACCCAGGTATTTCCAAATTTTTACAAATACTTCCTGTACAAGGTCATCAGAATCGTCATGGTCAATTACCATTTTACGAATATGCCAATAGATGCGCTCTTGGTATTTTCGTACCAATAAGTTGAAGGCATAATTTCTGGTGTCTTCATTCTTAAGTTTTTCTATTAACTCTGAATCTTCCAAATCTTGTAATTGTTGAGTGGTGTTTAGAGTGTTACATAGAAGAAAGGTTTAATGCCTTGGAAAATAAAATCGCTATAGTTTTCGAATTCTTTCTATAAAACTTTCAAGATCCCCCTTTTTTCGTACTACTAGTATCGGAAAATTCTTCTCGTTTCGAACAAGTTTTTCAACAATACTGCCCAATAGCAATGCAGCGGCTGTGCTTCCTCTGGAACCGATAATAATACCATCTACGTTTTCTTTTTTTGCAAGGTCTCTTATGTACGAAGTTTCATCTTCATTAATATCATCCGAATATACTGGGGTTAACTTTACACCTTTGGTATCCAAACCTTTAATAAAATCTTCAAAATTTTCCATAGCATACTTCTTCATTATTTCTGCAAATTCATCTCTGGTTTTGCCCGAATAATGATACCCAGATGGTACAGTATAAACATTTTGGCATATAATTTCTATAGGTTCTTTTACCCTTGACGCAATCAAAATGGCTCTTTCAAGAGCTTGTTTTGAGTAATCAGAAAAATCAAGTGGTACTAAGAGTCTTTTAATTTTATTGGTTTCTTTTAGGTAAGCACTACTACCTATAGGTACTGTTAAAACATGGCAGGGCGCTCTACGTGCTAATCTAGTTGTGAAAGTGCCACCACCATGTTTGAGGTCTTTACTACCAACCATTACCATATCAATGCCTTCAGCTTTTATTGTACGCAACAAGGGTTTAACACTATTTGCTTCATGAGTAAGGGTAAATTTAGTATTGATTTTACGTTTTGGATTAAAATGAGACTGAATTACCTCTTCAATTTCTTTTTTTCGTTGTGATATGGTTTCTTTTTCAAGGTTAGGAAATTCCTTTTTCATAGTAGAGGAAAGGTTGAACTGAACCTCGTGCATAAAATGCACATCTGTAACCTCTGTTATGTTTACAAAAAATTGAGCATAATCCACTATCTCGCTGTCAAGTGAAGAATGGTCAAGAGCTACTAAAATTTTTCGAATGGGTTGCATATTTTAAAATGTGTTTTTCAAAGGCTGAAATTAGTGAATTACCACGTTTCTAGCAAGTCAGTAAGCATTTCAAATTGTTCTTTTGAATGCGTAGGAAAATTTGCTATTCGGGCTTGAGTATTTTTCATTTTACCATACCCTGTTCCAATTATTAGTTTTTTGCTTTCTAAAAAATTAATTAAATCAGTAGTATGTTCGTTTGTATTTAGTACTATAATAGTATCAGATCTTAAGGTTTTATCTTTAACAAAAAGATTTATTTTCGAATGGGCTTCAATCATTTTATAGAAGATAGCTGCCTTATATTTTATTTCACTTCTAATCATTTGAATCCCTCTGTTAAGCATATCGGATGTAATCTGGGCAAGCAAGTGTATATTTAGCACATTTGGAGTAGAAACAGTTTGATAATTAGCTGCTTGTTTAGCTAAGTCAAGTAAGTTATGATAGGATATTAATTCTTTTTTTCTTTTTATAACTTCTTCCGCTCTAGCTATACATCTATCATTCACAAGCCAAATGCCTAAACCAGCAGGCAAACCAAAACACTTCTGAACAGAAACATAAAGTGCATCAATTTTGGTATAATCAATATCTAAATAAGGGAGTGAGGAAACCGCATCTATAGAAATAATAGCTTCGGGGTTTTGTTCTCTAATCTTATAGATGGTTTCCAAGGGTGTACTAACTCCTGTACTTGTTTCATTATGAGTAACGGCAATATGATCTGCTTGCTTAACTAGGCTATAGTCGATTTTAGGAAAACTTCCCCACTCAGAGCTCATCAACAGAGCTTCTTTTTCAGAATTGTTTACAACCTTGTAAAATTTTTCAGAAAATGCACCATTTACAATGTGTAACGATTTTTCTCGAATTAAGCTCTCTGTAGATAAATCCCAAATTTCAGAAGCAGAGTTGGTAAAAAGGACTTTGTAATCATTTGGCAACCTCAGCAATTCTCTTAGGTTAGTATCAACCTGCTTGTAAATATTTTTAAACTGTGTACCGCGGTGGGTAATAGAGGCTATGCCAGACCTTAACGCTTTTTTTGCGTGTTGCTCTACTGTGTAGTATAAACCCGAAGGACCGGGAGTAAAGTAAGTTTCGTGCATATAACTATATGGTTAAGGATACTCTTCTGCAAAAATAAATTAAGCAAGTTTGGATTTTATGTAATAGCAACTAATTATTTTTGAACAGCCACACAGGTTCAACAGGTTCGGTTAACCAACATTATGAATGCAACCGAGTGATGTTACTGGCAAAATAAGGCCTCAGCCCTTTAGGTTTAGCTTTAGCTAACAGTGGACTATTGACCCAGCCAACTAGCTCAAATCCTGAATTCCAGGGTTAACACTTCCCTTGATCTGTGTGGTTTTTTACAGATTTTCCTTTATAAACTCATAAGCTCTGCGTTCCGACCAATAACTGCCATCTTTGGCCGCAGGTATAAAACCAACATGTCCTCCATGCG
>CAZZML010000140.1:0-7720 GCA_964654735.1 uncultured Roseivirgaceae bacterium
TGACTGGCAGACACTTAAAATGCTCATAACAAATATTCATGAATTATTCAGGCTAGGTCGAACTCATATCTTAACCTCCAAATTGAGTAAGGTGGTGGTCAAGGTGTTTATAAAACATATTATTCTAACCCAATCATAATAAATGCCCCCCAGTAAATGGGATCCTTATATTCATTTCTAAGTTCCTTTTTAGCTTCAACAAAAGATTGACGCTTGTTGCCTGTTGTAATCCATTTTTGGTAGAAATTAACCATAAGCTTTTGCGTAGCGGTGTCATCTACTTTAAACATGCTCATTATTAATGTTTTGGCTCCTGCCACCATAAAGGCACGTTGTAATCCGTAAACCCCTTCGCCTACTTTTGTTTCTCCCAAACCTGTTTCACAGGCACTTAACACAACCAAATCGGTATTATCCAAGTTCATATTCATGGCTTCATAGGCAGTGAGAATTCCATCTTCTTCGTTATAGTTATACTCCGTTTTAGTTAGTAAGTCACCCGCACCAGTTAGTAATAAGCCTGTACGTAATAATGGGTTTTCAAGTGCAGTTGCTTCTTTTTGACCAGAGGCTGCATTTTGAGCAACTTGTTGAGCAGGTGTAAAGAACCCATGTGTGGCTACATGAAATATTTTCGGACTTTTTATTTCCTTAATGGCTTTTTCAGTAGCATTCAGTTCTAAATTTTCAGAAGTGGTCCATCCATTTTTATCAAGCAATTGAATAAGGGCATTTATTTCTTTTTCAGTACCGGGTAATTGACCAATAGCTCCTTTTTTAGGCTTGGAAACATCTACATAATAGATAGGGTTTCCGAACATAGAGGCATTATCAGCCGTTTTTCCTTTAGAAGTATTTGTTTTGTTGAAGAAAAGGTCTTTTGTATTACTAACCAAAACAATATTAGAATTATCAAGTACATATTTATCATTTGAGGTTGGAATGGCCTCTAAATTAATTTGATTATACACTCCATCTGCTGATAAATAAATGGAAGAAGTATTGCCGACAACATCAATAATTGGCTTCCAGTATTGTTTATTCGAGTATTTATCTTTAATACGATAAATAATACTGTTTCTATATACTTTAAAATACTTTCCTTCTAAATCTTTTCCATTGTTAATAACAAACATTCCGGGAGTTTTAAGCTCTTTCGAATTTTTAACATAAACCCCCATATAGATAATAGAATCGGTAAAAATATGATCGAAATACCTAAACCTAATCATTTCAATAGCCACCTCATCAGGAGCTAAAACATCTTGTACATTTTGCCATGCAACTTTGTTCTTATCAGCATCATTACCAAACAATTCTGACCCTTCACTAAGCTGTTTTTCTAAAAGTTCAACTTCATCAATTAAAAGTGCTGGATCAATCTCATTTTCCACTAACTGTTCTGTGCTCATGGAAAGAACGGTGGTTAAAAACTCCTTTTTAGCCAGCCAATCCAAATAATTTTTCTTGAGTTTTTCATTGTTTCCATTTAAAATAGTTTGCCTGATTTTTATAGAAGAATTTAAAAGAATGGCTTTTGTAGACAATGCGTTATTGTAAACCTGTTCAATAAGTTTTGGATCTTCATCTTTAAATTCAATGGCAATGGTGTTAAAGAATTCATAATCTGTTTTTATCGTGTTCCAATACTCAGATTTTTCCCTTTCGCTTAACGAAGCAAAATAAGTTTTTATAAAATTGTCATAATTATTGATAACCTCTTGACTTGTTTTCTTGGCTCTCCTTTTATCACCTTGCATATAATACACCTTAGATAGCTTAGAAAGCACCTGTACGTAGTCAGGGTGTTCATCACTAAAAAAGCCCTCATATAATTTTTTTGCTTGGTTGTATTTTTCTTCTGCTTTCTTGTAATTTTTTTGTTGGTAGTAAACATCTCCAGTTAAAGCATAAATATCAGCAAGGTTCAAATTTCTTTTGTCTTTTACTCTCGCTTTCCAAATAGTTTCTGCTAAGGTTAAAGAATTAAACGCATCGTCAAACCTGTTTTGTTCTATGTAAATTATGGATAAATCTTTTATCACATCAGCATACATTGGGGTTCTGTTGCCAATTTTATCTGCAATTATTTTTTTAGATTCATTAAAAATAGGCTCAATGGTTTTAGGGGGCTCATTTTTATAAAATTTGATTAAAGCGAGCTGAGAAAGCGATTTTGCAACTTCAATATGATCTGAACCATACACATATTTTTGAATACTAATGGATGAATTGATGTGATCAAGTGCTTTGTTATAATCTCCTAACGAAGTATAAATAGCTGCAAGTTGTTTTTTGCAAAAAGCTGTTCTGGAAGAGTTTGCGCCAAATTGTGCTACTGCTATATCACGAGCTCTTCTTGTACTTTTTTCAGCTTCTGTGTATTCTCCATTTACTAATTGCAAATTTCCATAACTTAAAAGTGGTATAATAAGCCTATTGCTTTCTAATCCAAAGAGAGATTCATAATCCTCAATTACTGCAACCAAGGCATCACGAGTTTTAGATATTCTGCCATATTTAACATAAATGTCAGCAAGGTTAACAGTGGAGGCAAGTGCATCGTAGCCTGTTAGGTTAGTGGCCTTTGATAATAGTTTTTGGGATCGAATTATTTCATTCTTAGCCTGCTCAAAGTCTCCTTTCATAGCACTTAATTTGGCATTGGTTTCAAGTGCTAATATGTAATCAACCAATTGTTCCCTATCTTTTTTAAGAGCTACTAAAATTTCTTTTGCAACAGTAATGTTCTTTTCTGCTTCTTTATATTCTCCAATTTTAATTTGAAGATCCGCTATTTTAACAAGTTCACTTCCATAGGCAATGTCGGTAGTGTTATACTTAATTCTGGTAGCTAAAAGGGCATCTTCTAGAGAAGTCTTTGCTCCATCAAAATTATCAGAAAACTCGTTATACTTACTCAAGTGGTTTTGAATTCTTACATAACTAATGTGCCCGGGTTTAATTTGTGGCTTTACAACCTTTTCAAAACTAGCAGCATAGATTTCGCCTGCTTCTGTAATTTTATCAGTATAATCGATGTAGAAATTGGCAACTTCGGTTTTGGTTAAGTGATACTCAGGAGCATCAGAACCATAAAGCCCATCTTTTAACTCCAAAATTTTATCTAAGTAGGAGTCTGCATTTTTATACGAGTTGTTTAAAATTGCCGCTTTATATGCATACTCGTACAACTCTATTCTTTGTTTATGAATGGCTGGTATTCTTTTATAATCCGCTAATATTGATAAGCAAGAACTTTCTATTCCTTTAGGGTTCTTCTTGTCCAGCTTCCTGCTATAATCCACAGTTTCAAGCCGTATATAAACTAAGCTTTTTTTGTTAAAGTACTTTTTAATAACTCGTTCGTACTCTGACTTTAAATTTTTAAATTTCGAATTGTCATTATTTGCTAAATAATTTTTCAAAAGGCTTTCATATACTTGTAAAGCTAAGTAATGAGCTTCGCTATGATCTTTTTTAAGCTTGCTTAAAGCCGTTTCATAATAGGCTCTAGTAACTTTTCCATTGGTGCCATTTTCCGAAAGTAAGTCACCATGATACAACTGGTTTTCTATATATCTTAAGTTAGACTTCCCCAAGTTATCATCTATCCAATTACCTGCCAACTCAAATTCTGTATCTGCCATTTTAAAATCACCCATTAACCGATACGTATTGGCTCTTAAATTTAATAATTGGGCGTACTCATCGAGTCGCTCATCAACTTCCTTTTGAGGTAATCGTTTTGATTTTAGTTTTCCAGTTTTTGGATCAACGTAAGACTCTTTTGTAATTGCTCTTCCTAAAAAATAGTCTTTGTTTTCATCTATAAATGCAATGGACTTTGCATAGAAACCCATGCCAGAATATACTGCACTCAAGTTTAGTTTGGTAAGAGCCGCCAATCGTTCAGAAGCACCAAGTTCTTCTATTTTTGCTTGTGCTTCTGTAGCAAGTCTAAAGGCTTTTAATATTTCTCCATTTAATATAAGTAGCGAAGAAACTCTATTCATATAACTTATATGTTCTTCAGAATTTGTTGTAAACACTTTTTCACTCATCACAAGTGCCTTTTCAATATCAGTTGAAAAGTCCGACAGCAAGCCCTTTGCTAAATCATTTCGAGCTGAGAGCAGGTAAAACTCTACTACATACTTGTTTTCTTTACCAAGCTTTTTAGATGTCTTTTTCTTAAATTTTATGAGATACTTTTTGGTTTTAATGTAGTCTCCAGATTCATAAGTATCATTTATTTTTATAAGCATTTTATCCCAATTTTGGGCATGAGCTTTTATGCTAAAAAAGAAAGCAATAAGGATAATTGAGGTAGTTAGTTTTAGGTATGAGTTTTTCATGCCTTAAAAATACTCAATTAGTATAAAAATAAACTTAGATTTTATGTAAATAATTTCACAATTAATCTTGTAAAAGTTTGTTAATTATTTCTATCGCTGAATCGGAGATGACAGTTCCAGGGCCGAAAATTGCCGAAACACCCTTGTTGTAGAGGTAGTTATAATCTTTGGGTGGGATAACACCACCAGCTACTACCATAATATCTTCTCGCTCATATTTTTTTAAAGCTTCAATGAGTTTTGGTATCAAAGTTTTGTGCCCGGCTGCTAAACTTGAAGCCCCAACGACATGTACATCATTTTCAACGGCCTGCTTGGCAACCTCTTCCGGGGTTTGAAACAATGGCCCAATGTCCACATCAAAGCCGAGATCCGCAAAAGAAGTGGCTATTACTTTAGCTCCTCTATCGTGTCCATCCTGGCCCATCTTGGCTACTAAAATACGAGGTCTTCTTCCTTCGAGTTCTGCAAACTTGTTTGAAAGTTCCAGTGCTTTTTTAAATTGTTTGTTCATTTTTGCTTCACTTGAATATACCCCCGAAATAGATTTGACTGAAGCTGTATAACGGCCAAAGGCTTCTTCCAACGCTAGTGTGATTTCTCCAAGGGTTGCTCTATGACGGGCAGCTTCTACGGCTAGCTCTAATAAATTACCGTTTCCTTTTTTAGCTGCAAATGCAATATCTCTTAAAGCGTTTGTTACTTTACTCGGATCACGATCGGCTTTCAGCTGGTTTAATCTTTCAATTTGTTCTTCTCGTACTGCTGTGTTATCAATTTCCAACAAATCAAGTTCTGTTTTATCTTCTACCTTATATTTATTAACGCCTACAATAATATCTTTATTGGCATCAATTCTAGCTTGCTTCTTAGCGGCAGCAGCTTCGATTTTCATTTTTGGCAACCCAGTCTCAATAGCTTTGGCCATGCCTCCAGCTTCTTCAATTTCTTGAATCAGTTCCCATGCTCGGTGCATTAAGTCGTGGGTTAGCGATTCTACATAATAAGAACCACCCCAGGGGTCGGCAACCTTGGTTATGCTCGTTTCTGATTGTAAGTACTTTTGCGTGTTTCTTGCAATTTTTGCAGAATAATCGGAGGGCAATGCAATAGCTTCATCTAATGCATTAGTATGCAACGATTGGGTATGACCTAATACGGCAGCCATTGCCTCTACACAAGTACGAACTACATTATTATATGGGTCTTGCTCAGTTAAACTCCAGCCTGAGGTTTGGCTATGAGTTCGGAGTGTCATTGATTTAGGGTTCTTGGGATCAAATTGTTTTACAATTTTTGCCCAAAGCATTCGACCTGCTCTCATTTTGGCAATTTCCATAAAGTGGTTCATGCCAATGCCCCAGAAGAAAGACAATCTAGGAGCGAATGTATCAATATCGAGCCCGGCTTTAACTCCTGTTCGTAAGTACTCCAAGCCATCTGCCAATGTATAAGCTAACTCAATATCTGCCGTTCCACCTGCTTCTTGAATGTGGTAGCCGCTTATGCTAATAGAGTTGAATTTAGGCATGTATTTTGAGGTATATTCGAAAATATCAGAGATAATTTTCATAGATGGAGCAGGAGGATACACATAGGTGTTTCGTACCATAAACTCCTTCAAAATATCATTTTGAATGGTTCCTGTAAGTTTTTCTTTGCTAACTCCACTTTCTTCTGCCGCAACAATATAGAAAGCCAAAATAGGCAGAACTGCACCATTCATGGTCATAGAAACTGACATTTGATCGAGTGGAATATCTTTGAAGAGCACTTGCATATCCAGTACTGAATCTATGGCAACACCTGCTTTGCCAACATCACCTTCAACCCGTGGGTGATCAGAATCATATCCTCTATGAGTTGCTAAATCAAAAGCGATAGAAAGGCCTTTTTGACCTGCGGCTAAGTTTCGCCTGTAAAAAGCATTCGATTCTTTGGCTGTAGAAAATCCTGCATATTGCCTGATTGTCCAAGGTCGGGTAGCATACATGGTGGAGTATGGGCCTCGTAGATAAGGTGGAAGACCTGCCTGATAATCGAGGTGCTCAAAATTATCGGTGTCTTTTTTATTATACCATGGCAACACTTCTACTTGTTCGTTGCTCATCCAGCCTATAGCAGGTCTGAGATTTGATCTTTTATTAGTGGCAATAAAAGTAGATTTTATACCAAAAACTTTTAGCACTTCTTTAACCAAACTGTGGGTAAGGTTTTCGATGTAATATGAACCGGCTGCAGGGTCAACTTCTTTATTAAAGAATGATTCTTCTTTTAATATGCTAGAAATGTTGCGAACCGTTCTGCAACTTAAAATTTCATCTTGATTTTCGGGCTCAACGTAAAGAGCATTACACCCTCCAATAATGGCAGCCATGGCTGCGGTTGACCCTTTAAGAATGTTTTCGTGCGGGGAAAATTCATCATTTTTCCACTTATCAGAAACCGCTAAAATGTCAATACCTGCCGGATCTATATGGATATCATTATTGGCCAACACTTCGGTAACAATTATCCTTAGTGCTCTAAGCTTAGCTATTTCTAAAAAATAATTAGTGCCAATTTCTACTTTAAAAAGTATCTTATTAATGTCTTCTACTCTTTTAATAGTATGAACAACTTCCTTGGTAAGGCTTAGTAATTGGCAGGTAGCAGAATTGTTATCAGATTCAATAACGATAGTTTTTAGGTTGCCGGTATTATCGTTAGAACCAACAGACCAAAAACCTGTTAAGACATCAATATCAATTTGTTGTTCTGCATAGTTTAAATAGGCTTTTAGTTGGTTACTCCCTTCGAATGAAATAGCACAGACACCAAGATGAATGCCTTTAAGCAATTGCTCGAAACTTACTTTATTTTGTAAGCAAAAGATGATTCCTGTCGCACCTAGTTCAAGTGCTTCAATAGCCCTTACATTCGCTTCAAGTTCGTTAGCAACATTAATTTTTTGATAGTTAATCCATTCTCTGGGTTGCCCATCCAAGGTGGATTTTGTAGCCAAAATGTTCTCATAGTTGCCTAAGTAGTCTAGCGTACTCAAATCCTCCTTTCCATAATAGGGTGCAACTACGATATTATCATCAAACTTGGTGGAAAGAGAATCAATAGAATTTTCCTTTAAATCACTGCTGGCTTTTTTTGTCCATTCATCTTTAGAATTTGGCAAAAACTCTTGTAAAAGTTGAGGATATTTTTTCTTCATTGCGGAGATACTTGGTATTTCAAAGTTAGGGTAAATCTATATTTATCTCAGATATTATTTAGAAAGAGTCTGAATATCGAAAAGATTTTGACTTAAATATCTTTTTAACCCGCATTATTCACCAGAAAATCTATTCCGTAGCTAAACAGCTTCAAAT
>CAZZML010000141.1:0-7699 GCA_964654735.1 uncultured Roseivirgaceae bacterium
GCTTTAAAAGGGGGCGCTCCTTCTTTGGAGGATTGTAGATCGGACTACATTAGTGGGTACGCAAATTTTAAAAGTGTAGAAGTTGGAGTTGTTGATGGCAAGAATGTATTAATTCTTAAATTACGCGGAGAAAATACAGGTCGATCTCCTATTCCAAGGACAGCCTGTTATGAATTTGTTTCAAACCTTAAACAAGGAAAACTTGAAAACTCCGATTGTATAGATTGGGAGTTTGAAGCTGTGTATGAAGCAGCAGCAGCTCAAGCAGCTGATAATAGCCAAATAGACATTTCAAAAGATGAAATAAGAAAAGGCATAGCCATTCCTTCTATTAAAAACATGGCTTATAATGGAGCCATTGTATCTTATAAAGTGGACGAAAAGCAAACCGTATGTAAAGAGATATCTCTGAAGCATTCTTTTTTCAAACTCCCTGTTTTGACTTCAAAAAAAGGAGGGGGAGTTAGAGTTAAAAAACTATTAATGTATGACGGAGGTATTGAAACCGGGGATGAAGCTGTTTACGGTTCAGAATATTTGTATGTGTTAGAAGATGGTGTTACCAGTAGTGGAGTCGCCACAACAGAACCTTCAGTAGCGCGGGAGGAAAATCCGTTGGTAACTTTTATGCCAAAAGCCAATCAATCTTGGTTTAATAGAATTACTTCTGGGCAAGATAAAGAACAAACGGAGGGACCTTTAGGTGAGTCATTATTGCCAGCTCCTTTGGTAGGGCATTCTCGAATTATTGTTAAAAATATTTATACGGGTACTACTGGTACTGGGTATAGCGTTCACGACTACTATACCGTAAAAGACTACCCATTTGATTGGAATTATGGTTCTATGTCCTCTAGTGACCCATCAGAGAGTTATGATGTGTCGGGACGAAGTGGTGAGAAAACAGATTTGGAAAGTAATACAGAAAAGGATTGGCTTGTGTTACCCCTTGGACTTATCAACTTTGAAACAAGTAAGGTGTGGACAGCACAAGGCTTCCGTTTTATCCTTAATAGTATGCATGGTCAAGTTAAGAAAACCAGTAATTATGGTGGGGTCTATAGTTCATCGGCTGATGATGGTTACCTAGTGTCATATCAAGAAAATGAATACTATCAACCGGGTGAAAAAGTAAGAATGCTTAAATGGGATAGTGTGAACAAAACATTTGAAGAGTATAATGATGTACCAGGAAAGGAAATGGACATAGCAATGGAATCTAAACGATTGAAAGATGAAACAATTGATTTTAGCATTGAGCTGGACATTAGTGTTGGCCTTTCTTGGTTCCCTCCCATATTTGTTGGAGTGGGTTTTTCATTCGATTATTCTAATAAAAGCATAGCAACCCATGCTACCACTAAGGTATTGCGATATCCTGCAATTCTTAAAAAAGTAACCAGCAGCCAGGATGGAGCAACTAGTATAACAGAGAACTTAGCTTTTAGCAAAGCCACAGGGCAAACCATCCTAACGAAAACAACAGATAGTTTTCATAATTTAAAATTAGCTGGTTCAGATACTCCTCATAACGGTTCTATGTATTCTCTAAGCATACCTGCAGAATGGGTTTATCCTTCAATGGGGCAAAAAGCGGTGGATCCTACCAATACAAATCAATTAAAAGCAACTACCGCTACTTTTAGTGTTTATGGTATAGAGCCAGACCCTACTTGGTTTTTAAATCCCACCAATCTTTTAAATGCTGGAGTGCAAACCTATTCAAATAATTGGTCTTCAAGTTGGAGTGATCCTAAAATAGATGGGCTTTATAACTCAAGTGCTTATAGTACTGAATTAAACAAAACATGGAGAGCTTCTTCTTCATGGGTGTATAAATCAAATGAAGAAGTGTCTTCTGCTGATAAAAAAATCTATGAGAGCGGTTATTTTGATATGAGTCAAATGTTTGATTGGGGTAATGAATTTAATCAACCTGATAATAATTGGATTAAAACTACCCAGATTAAAAAATATTCTCCTTATGGAAATGCCTTGGAAGAAACCAATGCTTTGGATATACCCAGTACAGCTTTATTTGGGATTCAGTATGGGAATCACTTGCCAATAATGGTAGCTCAAAATGCACAATATGATGATATTTTCTTTGAAGATTTTGAGAATTCTGATAACGAAAAAACAATTGCCCATTCAGGAAGTGGGGCTTACAGTCTAACTCACGGAGAAAATATAGTTGCCAATTTAATCGTAACAGATCATTTATTGAACAAAGGAGGGTTGTTTTATACTTGGCTTCACTTTGACACCGGAGAGGAAGAAGCAGGGCTAGAGATTAGTGCTAACGGTAACTCTTTTACATTAGATAAAGTAGCACGGACTGGAGAATGGACACTATACAAAGCTGAAATTCCTGCTACCCAATTTGCTGCAGTTGGGATTGGAAACGCCATTGATATTGGTATTATATCAGTAAATGGATCTTTTACGCAATTGATTGAAGGAGACGATATTCGTTTTCAGCCATTGGATGCGGAAGCCAGTTGTTATGTATATGATTATACAACTTTTAGATTGATAGCACAATATGATAGTGAACACTTTGGGCTTTATTATCAATATAATGAGGAAGGGCAATTAACCCGCAAAATTATTGAAACAGAAAGAGGAATTAAAACGATACAAGAGACCCAGTATAACACTAAAAAAGAGAGTAGATTATGAAAATAGTTAAGTGCTTTCTTTTTGCTTTAATTCCATTATTTAGTTATGAGGTTGGTAATGCACAGTGTTTGACTCCAGTTAAGGAGTATGTTAACGAATCTGCCAGACATACAGAGCCAAAAGAAGGTCAAATATATTTTATGCAGTTTAGCGTAAAAAGTATCCCGGCAAGTAAATTCTCTTCTGAAATAGCTATTGTTAGTTCTAAAATATTTCGTTCAAAAGGGCAGCTAATTTATGAAACCAAAGATGTGGATATTTATCAAGATGAACTTAATGCATTTATGATAATTCATCCAAATAAGCGAATTATTTGGAGTAAAGAACCTGAAAAAATAAAAAATGAGGCAACCAACAAAATTGCAGCCCTTCAAAAAAATCTATTAGAGAGTAGTCAGTTGATTGATTGTTCAATTTCAGTTGCTGAAAATGGCCATGATATTATAAGTATTAAGTTAAAAACCAGCGATGACATAAAAAATGAGTTTAAAGTGGCTTATTCCTTAATGAAATTCGATCGAACATTAAACCAATTGCTAAAAGTTGAAACAATTTATGAGCCAGATCAACCACTTGCAAGGCAAATAATTGAGTATCAAAAGTTGGATTATAATTATAAAGGAATGAAAATAAAACCTGCAAAAAGTATGATATTTAATTCAAAAGGGCAAGTTAAACCAGAATTTAAACAATACACATTCATCGAAAATTAATATTGTAAATAAGAAAAAATGAGACATATTTTACTTTCTAGCTTTTTTCTCCTTTCAACGCTTTGTGCTATTGCGCAGGAGAATCAGAACGAGAAAATTACTGAAGAAATAAATATTGATTTGACTGTAGGAGCAACAGGTACATTGTCTTTTCCAATTTCTATGTATTCCATGAATAAAAAAATTAGGAATGGAACTGTAATACTACAACTTGACCTAGGAGAATCGTTTATTTCAGACACAAGTAACCCTTTTACTGGAGAGGTAAAAATTGACATTATAGCTAAAAAGTCAAGTGTTGTTGTAGATGTACTAACTGAGTCCACAGCTACCTTGTCAGTTGATGATAATAAACCTTCCGCACATTTTATCATTAATCTCCTGGAATTAACTGAAACCTTGACCAATAACGAAGATTTTCTGTTTGATGAATTGGAAATATCAGTTTCAGAATCTACGGTTCCAGATGGTTACTATGGATCTGTTATGCGTTTAATAGCAACAAGTGATACTGAGATAGGACTAGATGTTGCAGGATTAAATACTACAGTAGAATCTGTTCAAGCGAATAACGAAGTATTAGTTGGTAAAAAACTAGCAAACTTTAGGTGGAGCGATAGTCATCCAATTACAAACTACGAAATTAACATACTTAGATTATATAATAGCTCTGATCTAACAAAAATCAACGAGCAAGAAATTACTACTGAACTAGATTGGTCAAAAGCAATGAGGTTTAGTGGTAGAGCTTCAATTGACACACAAAATAATGCAAAATATTTTACACTTACGCTGGCTGAAGGAACAGGTTATTATGTTTTTCGCGTAAGACCACTCGGAGCTTACTACCCTGATGGTGTTGCGGATGAAAGAAACTGGGGGGATTGGTCTGACCATGATGCTCAAGGTACAAATATCGAGCTTAGAATGGATGAAATACAATTGCCATATTTCTTTTATTCTGATCCTGACCAAGATCGCAATTGGATTTATAACCGTGTATTTACCGAAAAAAGTCGCATAAAAGAAAATTTGAATTTTGCAAATGGCCTTCAACAGCCCCGGCAAAGTCAGACTTATCTTCCTTCACAAGATATTACACTAGTAACTCAAACTATTTTAGACAATTCAGGCAGGCCAACAGTTACAACTATTCCTATTCCTTTAGCAGGTAGGGTGAGTAGTTATCAGGAGAATTTGGTAAAAGAAAGCGGCACAAATGAGTTATATCAAGCACAACATTTTGACAGCGAAGGGAATTATAATAATCCGTCAGCAACAGTTCCGATTTCCTATTATGACAATAATGAAAACAAAAGTATTCCCAATGATAATGGGTACGGTTTTACAAGAACCATTTTTTATAATGAACCATCAAGTCGAATTTTAAAACAATCGGGAGTTGGAGAGGTACACAAAATTGGAAGTGGTAGAACCACAAGATATTTACATTCTACCGCATCTGAAGATGAATTGGTAGCTTTATTTGGAGACGAAGCTCCTGATAATGAAAGTGTTATTAAAACGATTACGGTTGACCCAAACGATATTGCGTCAGTAACATATACCTCTAAAGAAGGAAATGTAATTGCTACCAGTTTAGCGTTTTATGGGCAGAACACTAATTTATCCCCGCTCGAAGCTCAGGTAAATGCAGCAACCTTACAGGACAAAATCACGAAAAACTCTAGAACAATTAATGGATTTGTGAGCTCCAAAAGAATTACATTGCTTCAAGATAATCCCAATTTTCAGGTTAGTTATAGTATCGCCTGTTACCAATTTGACCAATTATGCCAAACTTCTGTGGTAGATTGTGATTACGATCTAGAAATTAACCTAATTAAAATTGGAGCGAATGGGAATACACTTGATAAACAAGTACTAATTTCTGAAAATTTGTCATCAATAGCATGTGAAACTTTTAATGGAGAAGATTTTAAAATCATTAGCCTTCCTGCTCCTATTTTTTTAGAAGCAGGTAATTATATCATAGAAAAACGATTACTTACTGGAAATGCTACAATTAAAATTGAGGAAAACAAAGCCAATATTAAAAAACAAACTGAGCCTGTTGTTGATTTAGTAGCAGGCTGGTTAGAGTTAGTGGAAGACGCCAGCATGCTTCAGGGGTTTAATAAAAGCTTATTCGATTTATCTCAGGCAATCAATAATCAAACACTTGAAAGTTTCACCAATGGTGTATTAGCTTCTTCGTTTCCAGTTGATATTCCAGCAAGTTTTTTTACAGAGGTATATACTGAATACAAGGATCAATACATTCTTGTTTTAAACCCAACAGATTTTGATCCTTATGGTGTTAATGTAGGCGAGAATCCTTTTTCCTTCACATTGGGCACGCCTTGTTGTGTTCTTGATATCCCGATAAAGTGGCTGCCTCCTTTCGATTGCGAGTTGGCAGAGGCAACTGATGTAAATGGGAATAACCAATATGATATAGTAAATTATCTCGATCTTTTTGATGCCAACAACACTTATGATAAAGAATATTTTCCTGATTTTGAGGGGTATGCATTGGCCTTTATGTCAGATTGTATCGGGCCTGATTTTGCTGATGAACAGGCATTAAAAAATGTTATTTATGGCGTGTATATGGATGGTTGGGAAATAGAGGGAACCTTTAATATGATGGTGTATCATATGCTTAATGATGTGTATAATACCAAAAATACGGTAGAAGAAACACTTGTAAATGAGGTGCAATATGATTGCGACCTGTTGCTGGCTTGTTGGCAGGGCCAACTCACCAGATTAAAAAATGAAATTTGCACAAAGTTTAACTTTTATAAGGAGGACGGAAGTGTAAATGTATCTAATGAGTTTGATGGTCAGCACAGTGACGATCCAAATCAAACAGAGCCTGGTCATGATGTGCATTTTGATAATAATTTTAGTGGAGGGTTCTTCCTTACCCGATGGATCGCAAAACGCAAAATATCAAAAAAAATGCGTGACTTGCAATTAGGATCAGATAGTGAGGCTGGCATATCACCTGAATTTGGGCAATTTCATTTGGTAAAGGAATTTCTAGAATGTACTAGTTACCAATTTGCAAAAATTATTACCCCTTTTGATGCGGAACCATTAGCTCAAGACAAAAACATGACATTTAATTATACAGCGTCTTCTGCTACGGTACCTGTTCCTGTTGAAATAAATTACGTTTTAAAGAGTGATTATTTTGGAGGCAACCCATCATCACTTTTGGTAAACTCAGGGTATGATTATAAATATATTCCAATAAACGATTGGAACCCTGTAAAAAAAGTGAAGAGTCAGGCAGCAAAGGATGATCCTAATATGGAACCCACAAATCCTAGCTATTTCGAGCTCAGTGATATTAGTTTATTTCCTAACATTAAAAACCCCATCTATGCCTTTAAATATTTTGAATATGCCGATGAAGGAAACTCTTCGTTTCAATATTTAGAAGTAGATGTATGCTTTAACGACCCCAACGATTGTTATAAATTGGATACCAATGGCTTTATTCAACTTGATGGATCTGGACAACCCATAAAAGTGCCTTGCTGTACCAATGATCTCACTCCTACTTGGAACTCAGCAGGTTGTTATGCAGATACTGAATACCCCAACCTAAATGCTTCAATCGTTGGTTATGCCTTGGATGGGCAAGGAGTGGCCTCAAAATTGGTAGTATCTAATTTTTCTGAACGAGGGAGAATAATTTGCCCTTATACACATACTGCTTGGGGTGCGGGCCAACGATATACTTTTTATGCTTCACTTGAAAGCTATGTACTGCCATCTCAAAATTCAGGTTGGAATGAATCGGCAGACTTTTCGCTTACTTGCACCGACCTAAATACTATACACCAATGGTATGTATATACGGGCAATTACGAAACCCAACAGAACGAGGGGTACGAAGAACTTGTACATAACGACATGTACGATGCCACCACTTTAAGCACCTATTATTCTCAAATTTCATTGGCAGATGGAACGCTTGATTTTAAATATGTAGAGTTGGATATAGAAAAACAAATCTCTGCTTGTAATACAAAATGCAATAGCCGAAGAGGAGAATTTAGGAATAAATTGGTTGCTATGCTCCAAAGCAAATGTTACCAAATAGGAGGGTGTAGAACAGCGGATATCGCTACATCTTATATTATTCCTGAGGAGGACATAGATAGAATGGTAGATGCAATGGTAGCCGCTTGTGGCTCACAATGTAACCTTACCACATTTGCTTGTGCTGAAATACCTTCTCGATTAATTTCAAGGTCATTCACAAGCCCAGGGTTTGATGAAAATGC
>CAZZML010000142.1:0-5402 GCA_964654735.1 uncultured Roseivirgaceae bacterium
TTACAATGGAAGCAGAGATATAAGGCATAATACCTAAAGCAAAAATAGATGCTCTGGAAAAAGCCCCACCTAAAAACGTATTTAACAACCCAAAAATGCCTTGAGCCTCCGGTTGAACGGCAGCCAGTATAACAGGATCAATTCCTGGCAATACTACATAAGATCCCAATCGAAAGATTATTAAAAACCCAATGGTATTTAATATTCGAACCCTAAGGTCTTCGATCGAAAAAATATGTTTTATGGTTGTAAAAAATCGTTTCATTTGTTAATTATAGACATTCAAAAGTCAAATGGTTCCAATAACTATCGGAATTGGCAATTGAAATTTTTATTTCATTAATATGTTAATAAATATTTCAATTGTGTCGGTTTCATAAAATTTATACTGTTTCTACTTTTCCACCAACTGCTTCAATTGCTTTTACGGCTGATGCAGAAAATTTATGTACAGTTACTTCAAGCTTTGCTTTTAACTCACCTCTGCCCAATACTTTAACATTGTCATTTTTATTTGCTAATCCATTAGCAATTAAAAGTTCGATGTCTATTTTTTTAGCTTTTACTTTATCAGCTAGCTCTTGTAAGGTATCAAGGTTAATCGCTCTGTATTCTACTCTGTTAGGATTCGTAAATCCAAACTTAGGCAAACGTCTTTGTAAAGGCATTTGGCCACCCTCAAAACCTAATTTACGAGAGTATCCAGACCTTGACTGTGCACCATTATGCCCACGTGTAGAAGTACCACCTCTACCAGAACCCTGGCCGCGACCAACTCGCTTACCACTTTTTATAGACCCTTCTGCAGGTTTTAATGTATGTAATTTCATCTTAAAGTTCTTTTACTGATACTAAATGGCTTACTTTCTTTACCATACCGGCAATTTGAGGGGTAAACTCTACCTCTACCGATTTATCTATCTTTCCTAATCCCAAGGCTTTAATCGTAAGCTTTTGATTGTTAGGACGTTTGATAGTACTTTTAACTTGAGAAATTTTAACTTTAGCCATCTTTCTTATCCGTTAAAAACTGTTTCTAATGTAACTCCTCTTTGCTGTGCAACCGTATAAGCATCTCTCATTTGCATTAATGCATCGAAGGTAGCTTTTACCACGTTATGAGGGTTTGAAGATCCTTTAGACTTAGCTAATACATCTTTAACACCAGCACTTTCAAGTACTGCTCTCATGGCACCACCTGCAATTACTCCTGTACCAGGCGAAGCAGGTTTTAGCAACACCAAACCACCACTATATTTTCCAATCGCATCGTGAGGCACTGTATTTCTAAATAAAGGCACTTTAACTAAATTTTTCTTAGCATCATCTACTCCTTTAGCAATGGCATCTACAACTTCATTGGCCTTACCTAATCCGTATCCGACAACACCTTTACCATCGCCTACAACCACAATTGCAGAGAAACTAAATCTTCTACCACCTTTTACAACCTTTGCTACACGGTTGATTGATACTACCTTTTCTTGAAGGTCAATATCACTGGCTTTTATTGCTCTAATATTACTTTGTGACATAATTTAAAATTTAAGGCCTCCCTCACGAGCTCCATCAGCCAATGCTTTAACTTTTCCATGATATTGATAACCACTTCTATCAAATAATACCGTTGCAACACCAGCAGCTTTAGCACGCTCTGCTAATTTAGCTCCAACTTGTTTCGCATTTTCTATATTACTTGCTTTTACTCCTAATTCCATTGAATTAGCCGCAGCTACTGTATGCCCCTTAGAATCATCTACTAATTGAGCATAGACAGCTTTATTGCTTTTAAACACTGAAAGTCTAGGACGTTCAGAAGTTCCGACTATTTTATTTCGGATACCTCTACGTATTCTTAATCTTCTATTTGACTTCGTTAATTTCATCTTGTCAATTATTTAGCGGCCGTTTTACCTGCTTTTCTTCTAATAACCTCGCCCACAAACTTGATACCTTTTCCTTTGTATGGCTCAATTTTTCGTAGTGATCTTAATTTAGCAGCTACCTGCCCAATTAATTGTTTATCGTTACTTTCAAGAACTACTACTGGAGCCTTACCTTTAGCACTTTCGGTACTAATTTTTACCTCTGCAGGAATTTGAAATATAATATTATGAGAATACCCTAATGTAAGGTCAAGTAAATTACCTTGTACATTGGCTCTATAACCAACACCTATAAGTTCTAGCTCTTTTTTATATCCTTCAGTAACTCCAACCACAGCATTGTTTAGTAAAGATCTATAAAGACCATGTAAGGCTTTATGTCTTTTTTGCTCAGTTGGGCGCTTAAGAACATAAGTGCCTTCTTTTTCTTCAAGCTTAAACTCAGCGTCAATTGGCTGGGAAAGCTCCCCTTTAGGTCCCTTAATTGTAACTACGTTTTCTGCAACAGAAAGTGTTACTCCGTCAGGGATACTAATTGGCTTATTACCTATTCTCGACATTTGTCTTTGTATTAATATACGTTACACAATACTTCTCCACCAACATTTTGCCTAGTAGCTTCTTTGTTAGTCATAACTCCTTTCGATGTTGAAAGAATGGCTATTCCTAACCCATTAAGTACCCTTGGCATGGTATCAGTGTTTGCATACTTTCTTAAACCAGGCTTGCTTATTCTTTCTAAGCTTACAATTGCATTTTGCTTAGTACTAGGATTGTATTTTAAAGCGATTTTAATTTGCCCTTGGGTATTAACATCGTCTTCAAATTTATAGCTTTGAATAAACCCGTTTGCATGCAAAACCTTCGTCATTTCTCTCTTCAGTTTTGAAGAAGGAATGTCAACGATTCTTTTATTGGCTTTAATCGCATTTCTAAGCCTTGTTAAGTAATCTGCTATTGGATCAGTCATTTTTATTTTACTTAAATTCACTCCCCGATTTTGAAACGGGTTGCAAAAATACAAGTTATTTTTTAATATTCAAAAGTTAATTTTAACCTTTAAATGTATTACCAGCTTGCTTTGGTTACTCCTGGAATTTTGCCCTGGCTAGCCATTTCTCTAAAGGTTACTCTTGAGATACCAAATTTTCTCATATACCCCTTAGGCCTGCCTGTCATCTTACATCTATTATGTAGTCTAACTCTTGACGAATTTCTTGGTAATTTATCAAGTCCAACGTAGTCACCTGCTTCTTTTAGAGCTTTACGCTTTTCAGCATAACGAGCAACTAGTTTTTCTCTTTTTCTTTCGCGCGCTTTAATTGATTCTCTTGCCATTCTTAGTTAGAGTTAGCGTTTTTATTTTTAAAAGGCATACCAAATGCCTTCAATAGTTCGTATCCTTCTTCATCAGAATTAGCGGAAGTAACAATGGTTATGTTCATACCACTAATTTTGTTGATTTTATCAATGCTGATTTCAGGAAAAATAATTTGCTCTTTAACACCAAGAGTGTAATTACCTCTTCCGTCAAATCCTTTTTCATTTATTCCTCTAAAATCTCGTACCCTTGGTAGAGCAACCGTCATTAAACGATCAAGAAATTCATACATCTGGCTTCCTCGAAGTGTAACTCTAGCTCCAATTGGCATCTCTTCTCTTAACTTAAAGTTAGAGATTGCATTTTTTGCTAAAGTCTGAACTGCTTTTTGCCCAGATATTATTGTTAATTCTTCTATACCTGCATCGATTAATTTCTTATCGGCTACAGCAGCTCCAATACCTTTATTGATGCTGATTTTCTCAATTTTAGGTACTTGCATGGTTGACTTGTATTGAAACTTATCTTTTAATGCAGGCACGATGTCCTTGAGGTATTTATTTTTTAGTCTAGGATTAGCCATTATACAACATCTCCAGTTTTCTTAGAAAATCTTACCAATTTACCTTCTACCAATTTTCTACCTGTACGGGTAGCATCACCAGTTGAAGAATCTACTAACATTACATTACTAATGTGAATAGCAGCTTCTGTTTTTGTTATTCCGCCTTCTGGGCTTGCTGCAGATGGCTTAATATGCTTAGTTACCACATTAATTCCTTCTACAATCACCCTTCTTTTTGAGGCAATAACTTCAAGCACTACGGCTGTTTTACCTTTTGCATTACCAGCAATTACTTTTACAGTATCGCCTTTTTTAATATGCAATTTTGGCTTTTTGTTACTTTTTCTTTCCATTGTTACAATACTTCAGGTGCCAATGAAACAATTTTCATAAATTGCTTTTCACGCAATTCTCTAGCTACAGGGCCAAAAATACGAGTTCCTCTTGGCTCATCGTTTGGAGTAAGCAACACAGCAGCATTGTCTTCAAAACGGATATAAGATCCATCTTTTCTTCTTACTTCCTTTTTAGTTCGAACTATAACGGCTCTAGATACGGTGCCTTTTTTAAGGTCACTAGAAGACATTGCACTTTTAACAGTAACAATAATTTTGTCTCCAACCGAAGCATATCTTTTACCAGTACCGCCCAGAACGCGAATACAAAGAACTTCCTTTGCTCCACTATTATCTGCTACGCTAAGTCTTGATTCTTGCTGTATCATTATTATTTAGCCCTCTCGATTATTTCAACTAATCTCCAACGTTTGTTCTTGCTCAACGGACGAGTTTCCATAATTTTTACAGTATCACCGATACCACAATCGTTTTTTTCATCGTGAACAGAAAATTTGGTAGTCTTTTTAATGAATTTACCATATAGAGGGTGCTTTACCTTACGGTGCACAGCAATAGTTATGGACTTATCCATCTTGTTGCTAACCACAACCCCTGTTCTTTCTTTTCTTAAATTTCTTGATTCCATCGTATTAGTTCTCAAGTGTTTTTGCAGTCAAAGCAGTTTCTAATCTGGCAATTAATTTACGAGTAACCTTAATTTTAGTTGGGTTCTCAATAGGTGAAATAGCATGTGCAAATTTTAACTTTTGCATTACTTCACGTTCGCCAATCAGCTTTTGTTTAATTTCTTCGACCGATAAGGCCTTAATTTCTGAATTTTTCATGCTCTATTCCTCTAAATAATCGTTACGAACAGAAAACTTAGTTGCCATAGGAAGTTTTTGCTGAGCTAATCTCATGGCTTCCTTAGCAGTTTCTTTATCTACACCACCAGCTTCGAACATAATGGTGCCAGGCCTAACAACAGCAACCCAATATTCTGGAGCTCCCTTACCTTTACCCATTCTTACTTCGGCAGGCTTTTTAGTTATCGGCTTGTCTGGAAAAATTCGAATCCAAACCTGACCCTGACGTTTCATAGCTCTTGTCATTGCAATACGAGCTGCCTCAATTTGGCGACTTGTAATCCAACCGGCTTCCAATGCTTTGATTGCAAAAGCACCAAAGGCTATCCTATGTCCACGAGAAGCAAGGCCTTTAATTCTACCTTTCTGCTTCTTTCTAAATTTCGTTCTTTTTGGCTGTAACATTTTTTTATACTTTTCCTACTT
>CAZZML010000142.1:5502-7670 GCA_964654735.1 uncultured Roseivirgaceae bacterium
ATAGTTCTCTCAATAATTATTTTTGAGATATTTCCTTTAGGGATACGTGCATAAACATAGGTACGTATCTTTTGATCCTCTACCAGTTTATCAGCGAAGGTATCTCCACCGTACCAGTTAGAATCCCAACCACGTATAATACCTAATCTTAATCCTACAGGGTTAACTTTTTGTCCCATGCTATTTCTTATTATCAGATTCGTTAGACTCAGCTGCTTCTGCAACCACTTCGTTTAAGCTATCAACCACTAATGTTACATGGTTCGAACGCTTTCTAATTCTATGTGCTCTTCCTTGAGGAGCAGGGCGTAAACGCTTAAGCATTTTGCCGCTATCTACTTTAATCTCTTTAATAAAAAGATCAGCTTCCTCTAATTGAACATCTTCGTTTTTATTTTGCCAATTAGCAATTGCACTTAAAAGGAGTTTCTCCAATTTAGCAGCACCAACTCTTGGCTCAAACTTCAAAATACTCAATGCATTATTTACACGCTCTCCTCTTACAAGGTCGGCAACCAAACGCATTTTTCTTGGTGAAGTAGGTACGTTATTTAATTTAGCTATAGCCTCCATAATACTTACCTTCTACCTTTATCTTTTTTACCAACATGACCTCTATAATTCCTAGTTGGAGCAAATTCACCTAGTTTATGACCTACCATATTTTCAGTTACATAAACAGGGATAAATTTATTGCCGTTATGAACAGCAAATGTATATCCAACAAAATCTGGCGAAATCATTGATCTTCTCGACCAAGTTTTAATGACAGACTTTTTACCAGACTCGCTCATTTTATCGACTTTGTTCTCAAGTCTAAAATCGATATATGGCCCTTTTTTTAACGATCTTGCCATTATTTTCTCTTAGTAATTATAAACCTATTAGAATATTTTTTCTTCGATCTGGTTTTAAAACCTTTGGCTAAAACGCCAGTTCTAGATCTAGGGTGTCCACCTGATGAACGACCTTCACCACCACCCATTGGGTGATCGACAGGGTTCATTGCAACACCTCTTACTCTTGGTCTTCTACCTAACCATCTGTTTCTACCTGCTTTACCCAAGCGAACATTCATATGGTCAGAGTTACCAACCGACCCGATAGTAGCTAAACAAGTAACTAATACCATTCTCATTTCGCCAGAAGGCAATTTAAGAGTAGCATATTTACCTTCTCTCGCCAATAACTGTGCATAAGATCCTGCACTTCTTGACATGGCTGCTCCTTTACCAGGCTTTAATTCAATATTATGAATTATTGTACCCAAAGGAATATCAGATAAGTATAAAGCGTTTCCGATTTCAGGAGCAATATCTTTACCTGAAACTATTTTTTGTCCTACTTCAAGTCCTTCCGGAGCTACGATGTAAGTTTTAGTACCATCTGCATAAACTGCTAAGGCTACCCTTGCCGATCTTGATGGATCGTACTCGATAGATTTGATAGTTGCAGGAATACCAAATTTATTTCTTTTAAAGTCAACAATTCTGATCTTCTTCTTATGACCACCGCCAATATTACGGATGGTCATTTTACCAGTATTGTTTCTACCACCAGATCTTTTAGCTGTTACTAGTAATGACTTCTCTGGAGTTGATGAAGTAATTTCATCAAACATAGGAGCCACTCTAAAACGTTGTCCTGGGGTTATCGGTCTTAATTTTTTTACTGCCATCTTTCTTCTAATTAAATACCGCTGTAGAAATCAATAACTTCTCCATCGGCAACAGTAATAATTGCTTTCTTATAAGCAGCAGTTTTACCTGAAACAACTCTTTGTTTGGTGAATCTAGATTTAGACTTACCACCATAACGCATAGTGTTAACATCGGCTACGGTTACACCGTACATTTTTTCTACCGCTTTTTTAATCTCTACTTTATTGGCATTAATATCTACCACAAAGCCATATTTACCAGACTCATTTTGAGCCGACACCTTTTCAGTGATTATGGGTTTCTTTAAAATAGCACTCATGACAATAAAGTTTTTTCGATTTTCTCAATTGAACCTTCCGCTATCACTAAGGTATCTGCATTTAATACATCGTAAGTATTTAACTGCTCAGCAGTAGTAACCTTTGTATTTTTAATGTTTCTACCAGAAAGAACTACATTTGAATCAGCACTAGGTAGCACAAATAATGTTTTCTTATCATTCATTTT
>CAZZML010000143.1:0-7586 GCA_964654735.1 uncultured Roseivirgaceae bacterium
GGCAGACACTTAAAATGCTCATAACAAATATTCATGAATTAATCAGGCTAAGGAAGAATGGCGGCAATAAGTTAAGCTAATACTTCTTTCGATTGAAGAAACTTTTCAGCGTCTAAAGCACCCATACATCCTGTTCCTGCAGCTGTAATAGCTTGCCTATACACTTTATCGGCTGCATCACCAGAAACAAATACACCCTCCACATTTGTGCGAGTTGAGCCCGGAACAACATTTAAATAACCTGTTTTATCCATCTCTAAATAATCTTTAAATATACCTGTGTTCGGTATATGACCAATGGCCACAAAAAATCCTTCAATATCAATTGTAAACTCTTCGTTGGTTTTATTATTTAATAATCGGGCTCCTACTACTTTATCATCTCCTATAACCTCTTGTGTTTCTGAATTCCAAAGCACTTCGATATTAGGTGTGTTTAATACACGCTTTTGCATAATTGTAGAAGCTCTCAATTCATCTCGTCTAACAATCAAATACACTTTAGGACAAATATTTGCCAAATAAGTAGCTTCTTCAGCGGCACTATCTCCACCACCAACAACGGCTACATCCATTCCTTTATAAAAGAAGCCATCGCAAATGGCACAGGCAGATACGCCTTTTCCTTTCAATTTTTCTTCAGAATCTAGCCCTAAGTACTGAGCCGATGCTCCAGTAGAGATAATAACAGCTTCTGCAGTTATTTCGTGGCTATCATCCACAATTGCTTTATGAGGGTAGCCTGAAAAATCTACTTTCGTAACAACTCCAAATCTAACATCCGTTTCAAAACGTTCTGCCTGTTGCTGTAATTGCATCATCATTTCCGGACCATTAATCCCATCAGGATAACCAGGGAAATTTTCCACATCATTAGTAGTAACTAACTGGCCGCCAGGCTCCCCTCCTGTATATAAAACTGGCTTTAAACCAGCGCGAGCAGCATATATTGCCGCAGTGTAACCGGCAGGCCCTGAGCCAATAATTAATACCTTAACATCTTCTTTTGTCATAGTCGTAAAATCTTAAATCAGTAAAAAACTCATTTGAATGAGCTAAAAAAGTGTTGCAAAGTTACGAACCTGAGCTTAATAAATACTAATTTCACCCTTCCTCTATAAAGCGTAGTATTTTTAAAAAAAATCGCTAAGATTAACCTTACTGGTTTTAACAATTTTAACCCAAATAAGGTTTCAAACTTTCGCTTGGAGAAGACTGTCGAAGCCTTTTTATGCCAGATTCTTTAATCTGACGTACACGCTCTCGTGTTAAATTAAGCTTTACACCAATTTCTTCAAGGGTAAGAGATTTAGTGCCACAGATACCAAAATAAAAGCAGATAACATCAGCTTCTCTTTGGGTGAGAATAGAAATCGCCCTTTGAACCTGTTTGTTTAACGAATCACTCATTAACAAAGCATCAGGATCTCTCTCAGAATTTTCGAGGACATCCAATAAATTTAACTCATCCCCATTAAGAGGAGCATCCATAGAGAGGTGTCTTGAATATAACTTCATAGATAAAGCAATTTCTTCAGGTGCTAAGTCTAGCATTTCAGCGATTTCCTCAGTAGAAGGCTCTCGTTCGTATAACTGCTCGAGTTCAGAAAACATTTTGGTAATTTTGTTTAACGAGCCTACTCTATTTAAAGGCAACCTTACAATTCGAGAATGCTCTGCCAACGCTTGCAAAATAGCTTGCCGAATCCACCAAACTGCATAAGAGATAAATTTAAAGCCTCTTGTCTCGTCAAATCGTTTGGCCGCCTTAATAAGACCTAAGTTTCCTTCATTTATGAGGTCACCTAAGCTCAGCCCTTGGTTTTGATATTGTTTAGCTACAGACACTACAAATCGAAGGTTTGCATTAGTTAATTTTTCTAAAGCTATATGATCTCCTTCCTTTATCCTCTGAGCTAAGCTTACCTCTTCATCAGTTGTAAGCAGTTCAACTTTTGCAATTTCATGTAAATACTTATCCATAGAGATACTTTCTCTATTTGTTATTTGCTTGCTTATTTTAAGTTGCCTCATTTCCTTCTTCTTAGAAAACCACTATTATTTCCTGAATGGTAAATATAGCACTATTATTCAATAAATAATTTTAATAATACAATATTTAATTTTGAGCATAAAAAAAGGAGGCTTTTAGCCTCCTTTCATATACTTAATTAATTTGAGTTAATCTTAAGCTGGTTTTGGAAGTAACACTTTACGCGATAATCTAAATTTACCAGACTTAGGGTCAACGCCAATAAGCTTGATTCTAATTTCTTCACCAACTGCAAGAACACCATCCATTTTCTCGATGCGTTCCCATTTAATTTCAGAAATATGAAGTAAGCCTTCTTTACCTGGCATAAACTCAATAAACGCTCCAAATGGCACTACAGATTTTACAACTCCATCGTACTCTTCACCTTCTTCGGGCATAGCTACAATAGCTTTGATTTTGTCCACAGCTACATCCATCGAATCTTGATTAGGAGAGAATACAGTTACTCTACCACCGTCTTCTACTTCTTCAATAATAACCGTTGCTCCAGATTCTTTTTGAATCTCTTGAACAATTTTACCACCGGGTCCAATTACTGCACCAATTAAATCTCTAGGAATATTGATAACATAGTTTTGAGGAGCATTGCTTTTCAATTCTGAATTAGGGGCAGAAAGGGTCTCTTTCATCTTTCCTAAGATATGAAGACGGCCTTTTTTAGCTTGCGCTAATGCTTCAGCCAGTACTTCGTAAGACAAGCCATCTACCTTAATATCCATTTGGCAAGCAGTAATTCCTTTTTCAGAACCAGTTACTTTAAAATCCATGTCACCAAGGTGGTCTTCATCTCCTAAAATATCAGAAAGGATTGCGTACTTTCCAGTTTCTGGGTCAGAAATCATGCCCATAGCAATACCAGACACTGGTGCTTTTATTTGAACACCTGCATCCATTAGTGCCAACGTTCCGGCACAAACAGTGGCCATTGATGACGACCCATTTGATTCTAAAATATCAGATACAATACGAATGGTATAAGGGAAATCTTCTGTAGAAGGCAACATTGGTTTAATAGCTCTATACGCTAAATTACCATGTCCAACCTCTCTACGGCTAGTACCACGGTTAGGACGAGCCTCCCCGGTAGAAAACGCAGGGAAATTATAATGAAGCATAAATTTATTAAAGCCCTTGTTTAAAGCACTATCAATCATTTGTTCATCTAGTTTAGAACCTAAAGTTACCGTTGACAATGCTTGTGTTTCTCCACGAGTAAATACCGCAGAACCGTGAGGCATTGGTAAATAGTCAACTTCACTCCAAATAGGACGAACTTGATCCATTGCTCTACCATCCATACGAACGTTTTCGTTCAGCACAACATTTCGAGCTGCGTCTTTTTCCACATCGTGGTAATATTTTTTAAGTAAATCAATATTTACTTCCGTATCTTCTGGCAATGCATCGATGTATTCATCTCTGATTGCTTTTAGCTGCTCAGACCTTTCTGCTTTTTTAGCAATTTGAGCATTATAAACTGCATACACTTTATCGTACAAATCAGCAGCTACCTTTTTAGCTAAATCTTCATCATTTACTTCATGATCGTACGTTCGTTTTTCAACATTACCTGTTTCAATAGTAAGCTCTTTTTGAGCCTGACAATGTAATTTAATATTGTCGTGAGCAATTTTAAGAGCTTCTAATAAGTCAGCTTCTGCTACTTCTTCAAACTCACCTTCTACCATCATTATGTTTTCTTCGGTAGCGGCAACAATAATATTTAAATCAGCTTTTTCTAATTCACTTCTTGAAGGATTTACTTTGTATTCTCCATCAATTCTAGCTACTCTAGCTTCAGATATTGGCCCTTGAAAAGGAATATCTGAAACAGATAGTGCGGCAGAAGCAGCCAATGCCGCTAATGCGTCTGGCATATCATCTTGATCAGCGGATATTAAGCTAATCATTACCTGAGTTTCAGCGTGATAATTACTTGGAAATAATGGCCTTAGTGCTCTATCTACTAATCTACAAATAAGTACTTCATAGTCTGAAAGGCGAGCCTCTCTCTTTAAAAACCCACCAGGTATTTTACCGTTGGCGGCAAATTTTTCTTGATAATCTACACTCATTGGTAGAAAATCTACTCCTTCTCTAGCATCTTTATTAGAAACTACAGTAGCGAGTAATACAGTATTACCCATTCTTACTTCAACAGATCCATCTGCTTGCTTTGCCAGTTTACCGGTTTCGATGGTTATTTGGCGACCATCGGGTAATGCGATGGTTTTTTTAATTACATTTAATGACATTCTTTTACTATTTATTATACATCTACTCTTAGCAGTCTTGTCGCTAAAAGTTCGGAGGAAATCTCCTGGGGAAAAGCCCCTAAACCAAAAAGAGGCTACATAGCCCCCTTATATTATTTTCTTAATTTTAAATCTGCGATAACTGCACGATATCTTTCAATATCTTTTTGTTTTAAGTAGTTAAGAAGTTTTCTTCTTTTACCTACTAATTTCAATAGCCCTTGCTGGGTAGAGTAATCTTTTTTATTTGTTTTAAGATGGTCAGTTAAGTGACTGATTCTAAACGTGAATAGGGCGATTTGAGCTTCCGCAGAACCTGTGTCTGCTTTCGACTTTAACCGGCCATGATTCTCGAAAATTTCTTGTTTCTTCTCTTTCGATAAATACATAGTTAGCTTTATTATTTAAAAATGTTGCGCAAAAGTAACGAGCCTTTGCTGATAAACAAAGGATGAGGTAAAATAAAGGGTTAATCACCTAACTTCGGCCTAACTTTTAACTTTTTAATTAGGTTACTTATGGTTACCAAATAGTAATCCAACTCAAAAAGGCGTGCATCATTTTTAGCTTGCCTTAAAAAAAACAGCCCAATAGGAAATAGCAAAATATTTGCTGCCCAAACTCCTTGAATAACAGGCAATATTCCTGATTTTGCATACTTTTCGCCCCCAATACTAATTACATAATAAACTATAAAAAACAAGATAGAAACCAGTACAGGAAAGCCAAGCCCTCCTTTTTTAATAATCGCACCTAAGGGTGCTCCAATTAAAAACATAGACAGGCAAGCTGCTGCAGTGGCCAACATCTTATGCCATTGAATATCAAACTCAAAATAACTCTTTCTAAGTTGATCAATTCTACTATTTTGTACAGACAACTTACTTTTTGCTTGCCTTGTAGTGGCCAATGCCGATTTTAGGGTTCTACTTCGCTGGCTTTTATCTTCATATTTCTTCTTAATAGCTCCAATTACTTCTTCTTCGGTTAATGGTTTTATTTGCGGCTTTTCTATAGATGCAGGTGTTTTTTGTTGCTTGGCTTTAGAACTTATTAGTTGCGGCAACTCTAAAGATTTTTTGGATTTACGAATTTTTATTTTCTCCTTTTCTATTACCTTTTTATTAGATTTTTTAGAGAGTTCTTTTTTCCTTTGATTTAATTGTTTTATCTCTCTTTCCTTACTCGCATTCAATGCTGTTGAATCAATTGCTTTTTTAACTCCTTTTAAAAAAGCAGAATCAACATTATCCTCTTTTCTAAGGTCAGATATTATTAATTCCTTATTTTTTTTGTTTTCCATATCCAACCGTGCTTGCCTAATCGAGTCTTCTTTTGCTTGCACTTCGGTAATTTCTTGAGGTATAATAATTCTCTTTTTGAGAGAACTGTAAGTAAAAAATCTTCGAGGCACATCATATACTTGTGCTTTCGACAATATAATATCGTCTGAAAGGGAGTCTAAATCCTTATTTAATTCGTTAAAATTTCTCATTAGTCTATTAGAGGCAAACAACCCTTCATCTGTTCTTGACATCCCGAAGGATGATAAGTCAAATATTATTTCGCTTTTGTCGAAATAGGTTCTTGTAAAAGGCCCAATATGTTGGTAATCTTGAGTTCTTCCCCTAACCAGTCGCTCCTGCCCTTCTGTATAATTAGACCCATTGAACAATTCAAATTTTAGATACTGGTCGTTCATAATAGTGTACATCATACCTGAATCAGCGATAGTTACATCCTTGTTCCCATTTCGATCGGTATGATCATAAATTATTACACCTAATAAAGTTTTACCATCAGCTAATTTTTTATCTACTTTTATTTTGTATTTATCAATTCCTCCATAAAATAACCCGGGCTCTATATCTAGTGCTGGTTTTTTTTGGCGAATGTCGTACAGTAAGCTATAGGCTTTGAGAGCAGAATTTGGAACCAAATAGTTATTAGAAAAAAAAGCGATGATAGTAATAATGATCACCAACCAAAATATTGGTAGCATAGCTCTTATGAGAGAAATTCCTGCACTCTTAATAGCTGTCAGCTCAAAATGCTCTCCTAAATTACCAAACGTCATTAAAGAAGCCAACATTACAGCTAGAGGAAAGGCTATTGGAGTTTGAAAAATGGCAAAATGCATTACCAGCACTCCTAAATCAACATAATCCAAATCTTTTCCAAAAATCTGATCAACATAATTCATCATCTGAACAGTAAGTAAAATGAAAACTATTACTGCAAATGTTAAAATAAAAGGCCCGATAAAGGCCTTAATAATAAGTTTGTCGATTTTTTTCATGTACTAGCCAAATGGCAAAGAATATGCCAAATTCAAGTGCAAAAATAAATAATTTGATAGAAGGGTTAGCTTAACCGCCCACTATTTCTTTAAGCGAGTCCACAAGACTCCCCCATAAATCCATAGATTCTTCTTCGTCATCAATATCAGAGTAATCTATAATGGCAATAAAAACAGATTGAGTAAGCTCATTCATTTCCAATCGAATTTCGATGTAGGCCAAGTCGTTCTCATCTTCTCCTTCTTTTGCAATAAATTCAAATTTCACAAAATTATTAACCCTGTGAGCTGCCATTTTAGCTTTATGGTCTTCTCCATCCCAAATAAAGTTGAAAATTTTATCTTCATTTACTGTTACATCATCGGCCATCCATTGTGCCAAGCCACTAGGAGAAAATATATATGGATAAAGCATCTTTTTAGATGCGTTGATATCAAATTCTGCTCTAAATTCCTTTTTATCGCTCATTATCTATTGCATTGCTTTGGGGTGTAATATATAGAATTTTAAGTATAGACAAAAATTAATAATTAAATATATACACCTAAACAATTGGTAACAGTAAATTAGTGTCTTCCTATAAACGGTGTCTGGTTCAGATTCGATAGGTATCGGGTCGCTATCGCTTATGAAAACTATCGGAAGCGAAATTTTAAAAAGTGGAGTCCCGATGGCTATCGTGGATGAGCATTTTTTAAATAAGTGTAACGAGGGTAGCGGACTTTATGGACAGGTACTAGTGTCGTACCCGCCTCGGGCACGGTAAGCTGCCGATATTTTTAGCTAGACGATGCGAAAAATACGACCCTAGTCGTCTGTGTGTAGCCGAAGCTTTAGCGTAGGCACAAGCTACGGAAGTGTTTTTTTAAGAAGTATAGGGCAAAAATGATTTCAGCTTAACCCTAAAATGTAATTTACTTTTACCTAGATTGAGCGATTCTCTGAAGCGATAAGCACTAATGTACTGAGTTAAAA
>CAZZML010000144.1:0-7572 GCA_964654735.1 uncultured Roseivirgaceae bacterium
GGTGTCTTTCTAAGATATTCTTAATGTTAGATTTTTACTCGGATGACAGTAATACAAAATTATAGATTGTCGTTTAATAACCTTTGGAAAATTTTATAAAATTGACCAACATGAATACCATCCATAAGTGCATGGTGTACATGTACCGAAACCGGCATGTACTTTTCTCCTTCTCGCTCTTCCCATTTACCAAACGCTATTTTAGGCACACTGTCTAACACTTTAGTATTCATAGCATGCTCAACCGAAGTAAACTTAACCCAAGGAATTGCAGAAAAATAAGCAACGTCTTGAGATCGGTTCGTATGTGGTAACCCGGTAGTATTTCTTATTTCATCAATAACAGTTAACGCCTCTAGTTCAAATACATCAAATTCTAAGTGATATGGAATATAGCTAAAGCTAAATGTGCCATCTGGTCTATTTATAGTTGTTCCAGCCCTAATTTCATCATAAACAACAACTTTACCACCCTCTATTATTCGGTATCTAAAGGGTTCTAATTCATTAATAGTCTGTAAAGATTTATGTAAATAGTATAGAAAGAACGATACTCCTAGATCTTTAGATTTTTTATAAGCACTCGTAATGTTTACTTCGGCAGTCACTCCAAAAAATGGTTGATCGTAGTTTTTGAAAAACTCAAAATGCTCCTTTCTGTTCCAAGTTTCTAAATTGATTTGCTTCATTTTGAAAAAAATAGTTAGCGCAAGAGATACATTTTTCCATACCCATTTTTAAACCCTTTATCCCCTGCTGAAGATCGAAGGTCTATTTTTTCACCATTTATTTCTAAGGAAACTTTATATAAATACACGCCATTGGCTAGTTGATCTCCAAACTCATCTCTGCCATCCCATGCATACTCGGTTAAATTATTGCCTATATGAACCGAGCCAATTTCATCTTGTGTAATGGTACGAACTACTCGCCCGGTTACGGTTAAAATCCTAATCATTATTCCGTCAGGTATTTCTGCACCTGTTAATGTAAACACAAACCTAACACTTGTTGAAAATGGATTAGGGTATGGATAAAAATTTGTAACGGTTGATTCATTAATCACTTCAAAATTAACTATATAGGGTTCTAAACCTGCTAAGTTTCCACTGGCGTCTTCTACCTGCACACTTAATTCATACATTCCATTTTCTAGCTTCTGAGGCTGATAATTTATTTCAAAAGGTTTCTCTTCACTAGCAACCTCATACTCTACCTCGTTGCCTGATAAAGGAACTCTTATTTTACCACAACCCTCACATGGGGGCGTAATAAAAATGTTAATTCCGGTAGTATCTGTTTTTAGAATTAGTGGATTAGCATCTAAAATCTTAATTAGCACAGTTGGGTTAGCCGAAACAATTTCGCCATCATAAATATACCTTCCATCAAATGATATATCTAACAGGGGGTTGGTTTCGTCTTTAACTACTGTAATGTAGTTAGCTAATGAAATATTATTATTGACATATATTTGCTCGGCTTGCCCAAAATTATTAACAAACACACTTAAATTATTGACTCCAATAAGCCCTTTTGTGCCTACAGGAATTTTAAATTTAACAGTATCGTTGGGTAACGGTGGATCAATTAAAAATGTTTTAGAAACAGTAACCCGTTGAGATTCATTAAAGATAGTATATTCAACAGGTAACTGACCCGTGAAGGATTTATCTGTAATATTTATAAATGCAAACTCCGAGTAAATAGAATCACCTTCCTGCAGTTCTACTTGCAAACTATTAGCAGCATCATTTCCTACAAAAGCAAGAACCCCTTCTGGTGCCAAGGTATGGTTAACAATCCATTTTTTTAATTTCACTGGGGTTTTGTCTACAGTGTCTGCCACATTATACCGCAATGAGATAAAAGGATAGCTTGAGGGATTTATCCAATCTAATGGAGTCTCCTTGGTTTGAATACTTGTGGATAAAACAGTTTCATTGCCAGCAAAGTCTTTACCAATTATATCCACCCCAATTTCATCATTTATACTTAACGGATCGGTTTCAAAAATAAGTTTACCCCAAGCTAGAGATGGCCCAATTAATACACTTGTCATTGAACCTACTCCATTTATTCCTATAGCTTGGCCTGTGTAATTAATAATTTGCTCGTCTGTAGGTGTTAAGCTCGAAGGATCTGCCACTAGCTCTGCTATACTGTTACCAACACCTCTCCCTTTTTGACCAAACATTATATATGGTTCGTTTAGTGTTTTGGCAGCAAGTACAGTGGGGTC
This sequence comes from uncultured Roseivirgaceae bacterium, assembly GCA_964654735.1. Lineage (GTDB taxonomy): Bacteria > Bacteroidota > Bacteroidia > Cytophagales > Cyclobacteriaceae > JAKISE01. The sequence continues at coordinate 2,243 of CAZZML010000144.1, forward strand.
TGCTCCTATGTCTTCTAACTTTGAAATTGCCGAGGCGGCAAGCAAATTAAAATCAAATGCTCCTATGGTAAATACAAGTACAAAATCGTTATAACTTACAGCATCAAGCACCTCGTCTAATGTTCTACCACTACCCCCGCCTTCATTTACAATGTTAATAACTTGAGGCGAACGGCCACAGGTCCAGGCATCAACCTGACCTCCAAAAATTGGAGCGTAAGGTGTAGCATTAGTATCATCGAAAGCAATAATAGCCAGCCTATTATTGCTACAGCTTTGAAAAGTAGTTCCTAGTATAAAACTTTGTCCATCAATTAATAATTCAACATCTCTAAATGTTAATGAAGGAGCATTTACACCAAATGTTTTTACCTCAAAACCTAACGGCACTTCTTTAAAATCAACAGTTCTTTTAGCTTCATTATAGGTTAACTCAAGCAAAGAATTCTCCTTCATTTGATGATAGGCCACCTGTGCCCAACCTTCATCTCCATTTTGAATATAGGTAAATGTGGATTCAGTTTTTGAATTAGATTCACCTGGTTTTAATTCCGTGTAGTTCGATTTCCAATAATATGCCAACGAATCATTTGAAGGCACTTCTGGTAAAACGGTAACATTATTCCATTCTGTTATTAACGTTCCTCCTGATATATTAGTACTATAAACTGGGCTTTGGCTTACATTAGAACTAATGGTATCCAACTCAAAACTTACACCTCGATTATCAGAGGGTTGGTTACTAATTTGAGACTTAAAATTAAAAGGAGTAGTACTCACAATTCCATAATCCGGAGGCGATAAATTTACGGTTCCAGAAATTGGAATAAAATAATTAAAGAAAACTCTGTTATTAAATTCATCAAGCTCTACCAATTTGTTAGCAGGGTCTAATACTATTTCGAATGAGTTTGTTCCAAAATTATTGTCGTAATTATTATCTATCACAAAAAATAATGTATCTGCATGCCTAACTGGTTTAAAGGCTATGGTGTCATAATCAATGATTGTTCCATTTTGTAAGGTTCTCCTAATAAAAACATCGAGAGAATCGTTTAAATAAGCTGCAAAATTTCTAACACCAAGCTCTAAAGCAAATGAATCTGCTTCTGAAGTAATACCTTGATTGGTTAACTCAACCGGTAAAACATTGGTATTGGTAATTTCATAATCTGGCAGTTGGGTGCCAAATAATTTAATAGCAGGGTCGCCATGTAAGCCCATTTGCTGGATTTGAGTTATAAAAAACGGGTTGGTAGAAATTGCTGCCATTTGCTTTCCAACTTCGTTTGAAAGAACACCAATGGATTTATCCATATAACTTATGTCTCCATAGCCTAAAGAGAAAAATAAATTAGTCCAAATATTAAGAGTACTACTAAACCCAAATGAAGTATGTGCAATAACTGCAGTGGACCCTAAGTTGGGGGTTAGTATCCAGTCCTCACCAAAAATGTAAGCATCGTTATAAATATTTCCTGCATTACAGCCATTCATTACCACCAAAGGGTACTTTCCTTTGTTATTATAGCCATTGGCAGGATCCGACACAAAACCAATATCAATATCGGTTACATTAGGTGCTGAATGGCCAAAAAATGTAATTTGATTCAACCCTGAGTTCACTACATCGCTCACATTAATAAACTCCACTGGTGCTGAGGTCGTTTTTGATTGGGTGGTAGTTTCTCCCCCCAAGTAAAACCCTTTGGCAATATTGGCATACCCATCTACGTATCCCCTAAAGGTTGCCAGTTCCGATTCGCTATTACCACCACTTAAATTTAATAAGTTCTTACGCCATAAATCGTTGAATGGTATTGCTTCATGCTCTATTACCTTATTGAGATAATTAATAATATCCATTGGACTGCTTGCCCCAAGTCGTCCTGTAGGTATGGCAGGTTCGTATGTTGTACCCGCCAATCCTGCCGTAAAAGGGGCGTCTGCTCCTGGTACACCTGCGGTTGGCACTAAATCGAAATAAGTAAAATCTGACTTGGGTCTTCGATAAAAATTATGATTTACAACCAGTGATTTCCCCATTAAAAATAAATTTTGTGGGTTGCCATTTTCAACCATAAACTCCATAAAGCGGTAAATGGCAAGAGGCGTAATTTCTCCATAGCTAAACTGGTCATACAATTGTTGAATATCAACAACTAAGGTATCAAATGCACCACCGGCTGCAGAATACCTATACCCTGCATACGCACGTACGGCATCGGAATAACCACCGGCTGGCTGCATTAAAGAACTATGGCTAATAATTATGTAATTGGCCGTGGTGCTCATCGACCTAAAACTAATTGGCTCAATAGTTGGCTCAATAGCATTGGTTTCGTTTACCCATAGTGTTCGTTCAGAAGTTGTATTTAAAAAACTGCACTCTATAATTGTAGGATCAATTTCTGAATCATTAACAATTATTACGTTTTTCACATCAGAAATATCATATATATTGGCATTAGATGGCACATTTATAATTCTTATATTTGTTCCTCCAACTGCTTTTGCTCTTAACCTATATTTTTTGCTCAAAGCTCCGTTCATATTAAAATCTTGAGCATACTCAACATTAATATAAGAAACAGAGATGTTTGAATTAGAACCTCCATTATTATTTACAGTTACTCTAATGGTTGTTTCACCACTACCAGAAATATCTGACCAGCTTATATCTTCTTCAATTAATAAATTATTAAAATTGGCAAAGTCATAAGTTCCTATGGTAGAAAGCGAACCCGCTGATGGCCCTACTTGAATGGTAACATTATGAGTTTGCTCATTACGACCAACCAATAAAATTTTAAGTTTAGGAACAGGGGCAGTAGTAACTGTTTGATTAATGCTGGTTAATACAAAATCTCTTATTGGGTTTGAGTTCTCGGTTATTCTGGAATCTGTAAAACCTTCTCCTACCCCAAACGTGGTCAAGCTATTATAGCTAACTTGTGTTAACCCTTGCGAGTAATCGTTTGTAAACAACGTAAGGTTATCAGCCAAGTGATAATTATCAGAATCGCTCGAAAACTCACTAGAAACAGACATTCGCTTGCCTGTATCCACAATATTGCTGGTTAAATAGTAAGCAGTAGTATCTGAATATAAATTATAATAGGTATGAGGTTGAGTAGATGATGGTTTATACAACTCAGTATCTAAGGTGCCATCATTAGCTTGGCCATAAAACTCAACATAGTCAGATGTGTTAAATATATTATCTCCATTTGTATCATTTACAAAAACGGCAATTTCCTGCCCTCGATGAAACAATTGTATCCTTTTATTATCTTCATTAACAGGAAACCCTACACTGGCTAAATTGGCATAGGTTAAGCGATACATCCCTTCAGAACCAATTTTTATTTTATAATAAGATTTATTGAAATCAATCCATTCATTGCCGTAAGGTTGCCCGTAGGTGTTAAAACCAATGAATCCCATTAATATTATAGCTATTAACTTATTCATCTTTTTCATCTAAGTTTAACATTAATGAAAACACATGCGTATATAATGATTCTGTTTGCACTCCTACAGAAGTAAGTGCATAGTCTAAGGAAAGTGCTCTGTATTTAAACCCTAATCCAAATGTTGGTTCAACCACTGCATAGGTAGAGCTATCGAAATTTTTTAATTCTTGATAATTTTTAACTCCAACTCTTAAAAAAGCTATAGAAGCATAACTGATTTCTAAACCCATTGTGGGGTCTATCGAAGCCAATGAAGATCTAACTAAGGTATTCCGTTTCCCATCAAACGTTACTGTTAAGTCAAATGTAGGTAATAGGCCAAATTTTTTAAAAATAAACTGCCTGCCTACACCTATTACGAGTCGTGGCAATGCAACTTCTAGTGTTGTTGATGGTACTACATTGCCTGTTTGAACATACGTTGAAATCAGAGAATCAGAATTAATGCTCCAGGCGGTAAAAGTACCTGTAACATCCCTGAACATAGCACCCAGTTTCCAACTCTTTATTTCATACTGAGCACCAACATCTAAACCAAATCCCCAACCTGTAGCAAATTGACCTGCTTTTCTATGAATTATTTTAAAACTACCACCAACATTTAACCCTCCTAATATAGGTAGTTTACGCGCATAAGAAGTAAAAAATCCATAATCGGCCGCTGAAAAAAAACGAATGTTATCATAATTTAATGCACCACTGGCATCGTATAAAAATCGAGTGTCGGGTATGTCGTCAATTCCAAATCTTATGATTGAAAAACTTAGAGCACTGACTGTGTCCAAAGGCATACTAAATGCTGCATAATCGTATTTAGCTATGCCAGAAAAGTACTCCGCATGTTGTAACGCTCCATTAAATTTATTGGTCTGGTTTAACAAACCAGCAGGGTTCCAGTAACCAGAAGTTACATCACTAACAATGGCCACTTGTGTGTTTGCCATACCAGCAGCTCTTGCACCCACACCTATGGCTAGGAACTCATTCGCATATTTTGGCGCATTTATTTGAGCAACTGACTTGAGTGCAACACTAAAATTTATAAAAAATAAGAGAAGTAGTATCCGCATTTAGCATGTAAAAATAATTGATTTACTTGGAGAGAAGGGCATTTTTAATAGGATAATAAAGATTATTTTTGCTCTCATTATGTATCTTTTTAAGAGCAACTTTGTAACCATTTTACAATATATGTTTACATTTATATTAAAATTATTAGAGATGAAAAATAGTATAATTATAGCTATCATTCTAACGACTGCAATTGGTTGTGGTTCAGATTCTTCTTTAACAGATGAACAAGTGGAGAAATATACTGCCCAGGGGAAAGAAATTGCTCAGGCTAGTTTTAAAAAGTTAAGTAACCAATTACAGGTTGCAATGAAAGCTGGTGGAGTAGAAAATGCCATCGGTTTCTGTAATGCTGCTGCCCTACCCTTAACAGATAGCCTTTCTACAAAATACAGTGCCGTAATAAAAAGAACTAGTTTAAAATTAAGAAACACCGAAAATACACCAGACAGTCTGGAAGCAAAAATGCTGAATATGTATCAGATTATGTCGAGAATGCGTAACCCTGTGATGGTTCCTAAAATTTTGGAGAAAAATAAAGATGAAATTCAATTTTATACGCCTATAATGATTGCTAGTGAAACTTGCTTAAAATGCCATGGGATAATTGGACAAACTATGTCAAAAAATGACTATGCCATTATTAAACGTTTCTACCCAAATGATAAGGCTGTTGACTATAGACTAGGGCAGTTTAGAGGAATGTGGAGTATTACTCTAAAAAGATAATTACCTTAAATCCGCAAGGAAAATCTATTACAAGCCATAATATGATGTCATTCA
>CAZZML010000145.1:0-7536 GCA_964654735.1 uncultured Roseivirgaceae bacterium
GGTTGGCAATTGGAATGCGTAATAGATTATTCATGAATTATTCAGGTTAGGAAAGGCGGCAATAGTTTTTTACTTACCAACAGCTGAGAAGTACTCACTCTTTGTTTTAATGCTCTAATAATTTAACTTTTTTGAATCTAAAACTATGACCCAAGTAAAGCTCGATATACTTGCTCTGGCAGCACATCCTGATGATGTAGAACTTTCGTGTGGAGGCACCATAGCCAAATATTGTACTATGGGTAAAAGCGTAGGTATTGTTGATTTTACCCAAGGCCAAATGGGTACCAAAGGTTCTCCAGAATTGAGATTGGAAGAAGCTGCTAATGCTGCCAAGGTTTTAGGACTTGCTGCTAGAGAAAATTTGGGGTTGCAAGATGTAATGTTTGAAAACTCTGTAGAGAATCAGCTTAAGATTGTACAAGTAATTAGAAAGTATAAACCTGAAATATTATTAATTAATGCACCCAAAGATCGCCATCCTGATCATGTTAGAGCTTCTGAAATATCAAAGGCTGCCGTTTTTCTTTCTGGATTAGATAAGGTTGAAACCCTTGATAATGGCAATGTTCAACAGGCGTGGAGGCCACGTGTTGTATATCATTATATCCAAAGTACTACGCTTACTCCTGATTTTGTTTTAGATGTATCGGATCATTTAGAGTTGAGAGATAAAGCTATTTGGTCTTATGCTTCTCAATTACATAACCCCAATGACAGAAAAAGTGAAACGTTTATATCTTCACCGCAGTTCTTGCAAATGCTTGATGCGAGGGGTAAAGTACTAGGCCACTCTATAGGAGTTAAATTTGGTGAGGGATTTATAGGTACTAGAAATATAGGTGCTTCAGACTTATTTGATCTGATGTAAAATCAATATCCATTTTTTGATAAACGGTTAACAATTCTGAAGGGTTAGATACATCCGATTTAATTAGTTGAGAAGCTGCCTCACTAATTATAATTGATGGATAGTAATTATCTCTAAGAAAATGAACTAAGTGGAGCACTTTAAGTCCATTGAGCCAATTATACCAACGATGAATAAAGGTTGGTAGATTGTTACTTTGTCTTGTAATATCTTTACATACACTTTCAAAATCTTCTTTATTTAGATAAGCTCTAACTCCTTCCGAAAGGTTACGGGTTACTTCTTTAAGACTGCTCTTTTTATAGAATTTCGGTACTATTTGCAATAATTGAGCTATTTCCTTAAAAATTTGAGGGTGGTATGAGTATAGATAATTCTCATTTTTCTTAAGCCACTCGTCCATTGCTTTGCCAGTACCAAAAGGCACGCGATCTGAAACTCTAGGCGAAGGGTAAACCGTTGCACTTGTAATTTCATCGTAATTGCCGTAAGGGATAATTTTATGGAGAAAGTGAAAATCTTCTCCTGCTTTGCGTTTATTCATTCCACCTGCTTTTTTGTAAATATCAGTGCGTACTGCCATACTAGAGCCTATGGTATGAAAAGCGTAAGGGTATCCGGCCTTCCTTAGCCCATTTACATAATACCTAAGGTGTAGTTCATATTGAATAATGCCATCTAGTTCTTTTGGAGAAAGCCCATTATATAGGTGTTGAAAATTGATTGATGCTCCTTTTAGTTCCTTAGACTTGAAAGCAGAATACACCTCTTTAATATAATTAGAACTGCAAGTACAGTCAGCATCGTAGCATAGAATTACTCCCTTGTCATTATCAATTTCTTCAAATCTTCTAACAGCTTCATCCATTCCTGCTTTGCGGGCAAGCCCAACTCCTGCATGCTTTTTGGGTAAATCAATTTTTGCTACATAAAACTGAATTCTATCTTTAACATTGGATTTTATCCAATGTTCTATTTCGTGTAATGTGCCATTATTCTGCTTTGTAATAGCTGCCTCACAATTAATGGATTGATTAATAACTATGAGAACTTCAGTATTGGCATCTGGCAAATCTGATTCTATCAGGCTGTTAAGAGAAGTTACGGTGTGTTTTTCGTTAAACACAGGGATTACAATGATAAGCCCGGTATTACTACTGGAAAGGGCATGGATTGAAAGAGGAGGGTAGGCGTACCGATCTAAATATATGCTCATTAAGGGGATAGTCTTTCAATAATCCAAATACCATTTTCTAATTTATAGTTAATTCGATCGTGTAGTCTGCTTGGTCGCCCTTGCCAAAATTCTATTCTATCTGGGATTAAAATGTATCCACCCCAAAAATCAGGCTTAGGTACATCTTGCCCTATAAATTTGGCTGCTTGCAAGGTAAACTTTTTCATTAGCTCAACCCTCGAAGAAAGAGGTTTACTCTGATCAGATACCCATGCCCCAACTCTACTTTTATAAGGCCTTGATTTAAAATAAGTAATTGAATCAGCTTCTGATATTTTTTCTACTTTGCCATCAATTCTTACTTGTCGTTCCAATTCTTTCCAAAAAAAAGTTAGAGAGGCATAAGGGTTGTCTGCAAGCTCTTGTCCTTTTTTACTGTTGTAATTGGTAAAAAAAACAAACCCATTATTCTCAACTCCTTTTAACAAAACAATACGAGCACCTGGCCTCCCTTGGTTAGAAACAGTGGAAAGTGTCATTGCGTTTACCTCCTCTATTTCTACTCGAATAGCTTCATTAAACCATTTATTAAATTGCTCAACTGGGTTAATATCAACATCAGTTCTTGCCAAACTTTTGGAAGAGTACTCTTTTCTAATATCTGCTATTGATTTGGAGTTTTCCATGTGATTCAAAATTAATGGAAATCAGCTTCTCATTCTGTTAATATGTCCAAAATTTGCTTTAATTTTAAGTGTATGGAAGACCTGCTGTTTAAATATAAAAATGACCATGAACCTAGTAATGGCTGCTTGTTAATTTCTGAGCCTCATTTGCCAGATTATAATTTTGAAAGATCAGTTATTTACTTATGTGAGCATAATGAAAAAGGGAGCTTTGGACTTGTTCTTAATAAGTATTCTAATTTCAAGTTAAATAAACTTGTTACAAACACTAATTTAGATTTATCGGTAGGCATTGGAGGTCCTGTTGAAAATAATACACTTCACTTTCTTTATCGAAATAACCCTTCAATAGAAAATAGTATTAATGTTGGAGATAATATTTTTTGGGGTGGCAACTATGAACAAATCATTGAGTGGGCGAGTTTGGGTAACTCGAAAGATGATATATTATTTTTTATCGGGTATTCGGGTTGGAGTGCAGGTCAGTTACAAGAAGAGATTGACCGGAATTCCTGGATAGTTTTTCCCGAGGCATCAGAACAATTAGTATTTGATACACGTAAAAAAAATCTATGGAAGGCGGTGCTTAAAGAAATGGGCGGCAGATTTTCGGTTTTTGCAAATTATCCTTCTGACCCACGCTTAAACTAATAGATTTAGTAGCTTTGAAGCCCCAAAGGGAGTAATTTTATTTTAATGGAAGAGAACCACCAAGAAGTAACCGGTACTGAGCAATCTAGTTCAGTTGAAAACAACGCTGAAAAGCAGCAAGAAGTAAGCCCAAAAGTAGAAGAAGTATTAGTGCCTGAAAAACTCGAAAAAGAAGTAGTAGTAGAGAGTATTAAAGATAAAACTGAAGCCGAAGGCCAAATAGAACGATCAGAACCTATTAAAGAAGAGACAGTTCTAGAGCAAAAAAAGAAAGTTGTTAGTGTTGAAGTTAAGGCTGAAAAAGAAGAAGTAATTAAGAAAGTAGAAGGAAGTTCGGTTAGCGCAAAAGATACGACAGTAGAAGAAAAAGAGGCTGAGAATAGTGAGGTTGCTAAACCACATGCCACTGAGGATGAACTAGCAGGAGAAGATTTTGCAACTTACAGTAAGGAAAAACTAGTTGACCTCATAAAAATACTTGCAAAACACGATGATCCTTTTTATGCTGAAAGGTATTTAAAGAAAATAGAGCCATTATTCTCTGAGATAAAAAAAGCCGAATTAACTGAGGCTAAAACAGCTTATATTGAAGAAAATGGCAATGAGGAAGGGTTTAGCTTTAAGCTAGATGAGCTTACAAGTAGGTTTGATGCTAATACACGGCTTATTCATGACCGAAAATATGCGTTTAGCAAGGATAGAGAAGCTCAGCGACAGGCTAATTTAAAGAAGGCCGAGGATGCGCTTGTAAAGCTTCGCTTATTTGTGGGCTCTGAAGAGTCTAATGCTAGTTTTAATAAATTTAAAGAAATTCAAAGCGAGTGGAAGGCCATCGGTGATGTGCCGGGCAATCAATCAAAAACATTATGGGCAAATTATAATGCCCTTATCAACCGCTTCTATGATCAAAGAAGTATCTATTTTGAGCTTAAGGAATTAGATCGCAAGAAAAACTATGAGGCAAAAGTAAAAATTTGTGAACGAGCAGAAGCCTTAGAAGAATTTGAACATTTAAAAGAGGCCATTAGCACATTAAATGACCTTCATCAAGAGTACAAGCATTTGGGCCCTGTGCCGCAAGAACTACAAGAAGACTTATGGCAAAGGTTTAAGGCTGCTTCGGATAAGGTATATGAAAAAAGAAAAGAGTTTGTTTCCGATTTAAAGGTTACACTTCTTGAAAACCTTGCCAAAAAAGAAGAGCTTGTTGAGTCGATAAAATTATTTATTGAATTTGATTCAGACAGGATTAAAGAGTGGAATGCTAAAACAAAGGAGCTATTGGCAATTCAGAAAAATTGGGAAGCAATAGGTGGTTTGCCAAGAGAAAAATCTAAAAGTGTAAACAAAGATTTTTGGTCAAGTTTTAAAACGTTTTTCCATAATAAGGGAAACTTCTTTAAGAAGTTGGATGCAGAGCGAAAAGGGAATTATGATAATAAACAGGTTCTAGTTGAAAAGGCTGAATCTCTGAAAGACAATACAGACTGGTTGAAAACAGCCAATGAATTTAAAGCTCTGCAACAAGAGTGGAAAACCATTGGGCCAGTTCCTGAAAAATTTAGAAATCAGCTTTATAATAAGTTTAAAGCTGCCTGTGATACATTTTTTGATAATAAGCGATCTAAGTCGAAAGACGATGAAAAAAGCTATAAGGAGAATTTAAATCTTAAAAGAGACATTATTGCCCAAATAAAGGAATTAGCAACTCAGGCAGATAGCAACATTGAAGAATTTAAACAAAAGACAAAGGAGTTCAACGGAGTTGGTTTTGTGCCTAGAAAAGATATTGGTGCCATAAAAGAACAATTTATGGGTGCTGTTGAAGTGTTTATTAGTGCACTTAAAGGGGATGATGAAATTAAAAACACTCTTAGAATGAATGTAGAATTAGGAGATATTCTTAACTCTAAAAATTCTGACAAAGTAATTTATGGCAAAGAGCAAAATATTAGAAGACAAGTTCAGCAATTGGAAAATGATGTAGCTCTTTGGAAAAACAATCTCGAGTTTTTTGCACATTCTAAGACCAAGAATGCGGATGATCTTAGAAAAGACGTGAATCAAAAAATTGAGAAAGCCGAGGCAAAAGTTGCTACGCTAAAAGCGCAATTAAAATTATTAAGATTGGTATAGTTACGTTTAAGGCCTGTTTAACTCTTATTGAAACAGGTCTAAACTTTTAAAACAGTATTCTAACTTTTATAGTGCCTTCTATTTTGCGTAACTCATCAATCATTTTTAAGGGGTACTCTTTATTAATATCGGTAATTACGTAGCCTATAGTTTCATTGGTTTTAAGGTATTGACCTAAAATATTAATCTTTTGCTCTGCTAAAATACTATTTAGTTGAGCTAATAGACCCGAAGTGTTTTTGTGAATATGAATTAATCGGTGTCCATTTTCGAAGAGGGGTAATTGCAATTGTGGAAAGTTTACACTACCTGCAGTGTTGCCCATGTTAATAAATTTCATTAAATTATTAGGCACAAAAGAGCCAATATTTACTTGAGCTTCTAATGTGCTTCCTCCAATATGAGGAGTTAAAATTGTGTTTTTGGCTCCTTTAAGCTCAGATTCAAAAGGTTCGTTATTGCTTTTAGGTTCTTTTGGATACACATCTATAGCCGTTCCTCTCACTTTTCCAGAGTCAATATTGTTTTTTAACGCTTCTATATCAACTACATGACCTCTTCCTAAGTTAATAAAAATAACCCCATCTTTCATGTTAGAAAACTGCTGTTCACCAATAATATTTTTGTTCTCTTCTCTTCCATCAACATGAATTGTGATGATGTCTGAAATTTCCATTAATTCATCTAAGCTATCGCATGGAGTGGCGTTACCAAGGGCTAGTTTTTCTTCCAAATCGAAATAATAAACGTGCATGCCCATAGACTCAGCCACCACTGAAAGCTGAGAGCCAATATTACCATATCCAATTATTCCCAGATTTTTTCCTCTAATCTCAAAACTATTTGTGGCCGATTTATCCCAAACTCCTTCATGCATAGCCCTTATTTTATCTGGGAGGTTACGCATAAGCATAATAATCTCTGCAATGGCAAGCTCAACAACAGATCTTGTATTACTATAAGGAGCATTAAAAACAGCAATACCTTTTTTTGTGCATGCGTCTAAATCAATTTGATTTGTTCCAATACAAAAAGCACCAATGGCCATAAGTCTGTCTGCGTGCTCCAATACACGTTTTGTGATGGTTGTTTTGGAACGAATACCAATAATAGAAATGCCTTTTATGCGTTCGCAAAGTTCATCTTCGTCAAGGCTAGAGGAAATTAGTTCAACATCAAAACCACCCTTTACCAGAGCATTTTTTGCATTTGTATGAACTCCTTCGAGAAGAAGGATTTTAATTTTGTGCTTCGGATAGGAGAGATCTGTCATGAGAGATATAGGTTAAAAAATCATTAAAATTGGCAGCAATATAATCGGCCTGTTTGGTTACCGAAGACCTGCTAATATTTTCAGTATAGGCAATAAACCTGTCAGCAAATCCTTCTTTTTTTATTTCGTAATCAGTGTAACCATCACCAATTACTACCACAGGAGCAGTAAAGTTTAGTTGTTTTACCAGAGCCGGTTTGCCCTGATTTTGGCTTAGAAGGTTTTGGCTGTCAAATCCGCTAATTCTTCCTTCTTGGTTCCATGTAAATGTATTGGCAAATACATGGCTTGAGTCGATAAAGAAGTCAGCTACTACTGGATCAATAAAATCTTTGAATCCACTAGATACAATATATATATTACCCTTATTTTTCCTAAAAAATTCTTTATGAGGTAGTATTGAGGTCGATATCTTTGACTTTAAATTAGTAATTAAGCTCTCTAAATCTTGTTTGGTGCCACTTACTATTTTCATTCTTTCTTTTAGAGATTCGCTAAACGATATTTGACCACTCATTCCTTTTTGGGTAAGTTCAGCAATTGCTCTTAACTTTTCTTCTTTGCCATTTCCTGAAAGAGAAATGTCGGCTAATACATCTAATGCTTCAACCTGCGTAAATGTACTGTCGAAATCGAAAATGAAGATGACACCTCTTATCATATCAATTAAAAAAAAGATTTTGTTAATTCCTTAAATCCGCAAGGAAAATCTATTACAAGCCATAATATGATGTCATTCAGT
>CAZZML010000146.1:0-7494 GCA_964654735.1 uncultured Roseivirgaceae bacterium
TGGCAGACACTTAAAATGCTCATAACAAATATTCATGAATTAATCAGGCTAAAAACTAGTTTATTTTCAGTTCAATAGAGATTATTCTTTTGTCTTCCATTTCAATTATTTTGACTAAAAATCGACCAAAGTTAATTACTTGGCCTGCGCTGGGTATGTTACCAATAATGGAAAGAACCAAGCCGCCTAACGTTTCATACTCTCCTTCAGGGAGCCTCCAATCGTATTTATCATTTAAATATTCAATCTTGTGCCGAGCACTAAGTGTATAAGTTTGTTCGTTTATCTTTTCTTCGAGCAAGGCTTCTACATCATGTTCATCATGAATTTCTCCAACTATTTCCTCAATCAAGTCTTCTAAACAAACAAGGCCGCTTGTTCCACCATATTCATCAACAACCACGGCTATTCCTTTTTTATCAGTAATAAACTTAACCATAAGTTCTTGTGCTCGCATTGTTTCAGGAACTATCATTATCGGAGCCATAATATGCTTAATGCCTTCAGGTTTTTTAAACAGTTCATGTGCATGGCAATAGCCTAATACATTATCAATGCTATCTTCAAAAACCAGCACTTTGGAATGCCCACTTTGTATCAAGGAGTCTCTAAGGTCTTCAATTTCACTAGTAATGTCTATTGCTACGATCTCTGTTCTTGGAATCATGCAATCCCGGATTTGAAGATTCTTAAATTCTATTGCATTTGTCAAAATTGCTTCATCCACATCTGGTAAATCATCTGATCCAAGGTTAGAGACATCAGAACTTACTAAGTTTTTAATGTATGTATTCAAGTCTGCCAATCCATAAACAGGCTTAGTTTCGCCATAACTTAACCTAAACACATGTACTATAAGTACTTTGGATATCCAGGTGACTACCGTAGTAAGAGGCCAAAGTATATAATAAATAAGCAGCATAGGAAAAGCCAACCACTTAAGTACACGGTTAGGCTCCAACATAAAAAGGCTTTTAGGCAAAAATTCAGCTGTAAAAAGCACCAAAAGGGTAGAAAAAAGTGTTTGTAATATCAGGTGGCTTATGGGCTGATTGAAATAATTAGGAATATTCTGGGTTAACCAAGGATCAATGGCTTTGGCCATAAATATTCCATAAACAACCAAAGCAATGTTGTTCCCAATTAATGTAGTACCTAAAAAGCCTGATTGATTTTCTAAAAACCTTGTGAGCACTTTATCTGCCCAAGTGCCGTTTTTTGCTTGTACTTCTAGTTGTAATTTATTTGCAGAAACAAAGGCAATCTCTATTCCGGAAAAAAAAGCCGAAAATAACAAGGCATTTATAATAATTGTAAAGTCTTCCAACTTATAATGGGGTTAGGAATGATTACGATCCATGTACCGCTTTGCTCTTCGGTTCATTGGAGGCTTATTTTCCTCTTGCTTTTTCTTATTTTTTCTAACCATGTAGTATAAAAACAAAGCGATGGACACCATAAAAATCCAATAAGAATTTTCAAATCCATTGTTGATTGTTTCATTAATACCAATAATTAAAATGCCCCCGCTAAAAAACAGTAGTATTATGCTTAGTAAATTTGTCTTGGGTTTAGATTCCATTATCATCTACATCAATTAGTCCTTCGGGGTTTTGCAAAGTCCACTCAGAGAAGTCTTGTTTTGCTTTTAACCCCGTACCTGTCATAAGTTCTCCGGGTGTTTCTATTCTCACAAATTTCTCGGTATAAACATCTTCATTTTTGGGTTCCCAAAAAAGTTCTTCAGATTTTAATGTTTCTTTATTAGCAATATTATTAACCACAACGTTTCCGGTTGCTTTCCACCTATCTTCTTCTTTGTAATAATACGCATAATTAGCTCTTAAGGTGGCAGAAACGCTTCCATCTTTTTCATAAAAGGTAATAAACATTCCTTTAGGCACTTCTCTGTCTCCATTTTGGAGATCTAAAAGTTCCTCTGCATCAACTACGGCTTTTTGCCTTGCGGAATCACTATAAATTATGGTAGCTCCCAATAATGTGCTTAGTGGGCCTGTGTAGGTTTGAGGCACTTCCTTTTCTTGTGCTTCGTTGGAACATGAAGCTAAGAGTAAAATAAATAATACGCTTATTCTAACCATAAGGTTGAACTCCCGTTATATATCCTGAATAATTCATGAATAATCTATTACGCATTCCAATTGCCAACCATTCAAGCACTTGCCTGCCTGTTCGGCAGACAGGCTCGAATTTTGGTACTCGATGTAGCTCGCTACATCTCCGTTCCAAAACCCTGTGCGAGTACTTGACTGGCAGACACTTAAAATGCTCATAACAAATATTCATGAATTATTCAGGATAAAAAAAGCTGGTTCACTCAATTATATTGAATAAACCAGCCCGTTAGTATGAGTTTATCGTTTAATCACGTGATCTTAATACCACAGATTTATTTATCCAACACCCAACCAAAAGAGTTTGTCCAGCTTCATAGTTTCCGTTAAACAAGTCTTCTTTAGAAGGAAATTGTTCCTTAGCTAAGGTCATTTTCTTTGAATCTCCGGCTTTCTTGTACTGGTCATAAGCTGCAATAAACACCAATCGGTCTTTTACCATATCTTGTTGTTCACTACATTCCTTAAAACTATGATAGTAAAGGTCACCAATTCCTATAAAGGCATTTCTGTTGGTAGGGTCTGCTGCAATGGCATGGCTATACATAGCTCTTGATTTTGCTTTATTATGTTGTGCTGCATATACTTTACCTTGGCTTACATAGATTTCTGATTTTTTAATGCCATCCTCAGTTAATTCTAAGGCTTCAGAATAGTAAGAGTGCGCATCTGAATAATCTTTATTTGCTACACATTTAGATGCAATCATTTTACATAATCCATAATCTGGCACCAATTTTTGCAATTGTTTAGATACACTTAAAAATAAAGGAGAGTCAGTACATTTTCCAATCAGCATAAATTTGAACATTCTTTTTACCAACTTTATGTCCTCTGGGTTCTCATCAAATTTAGGAGCCATGTTAGTTTTAACAAACTCACAGTTTATATCAACAATTTCTGTAAGGATATTATCAATCATCTCCTTGTATTTTATTAACCTCTCATTGCTTTTATCCTTTTCCTTATTGGCCGCCATTTTAAGATCCATTACCCCTATTAACTTATCATAACGATCAAGAATTACATCTTCATCGATTTTTTTGAGCCTAGCATTTACTTTAACTACGTTCATATAAGCAATAAAGTTGGGGTCTGGAATCTTAGTCCCTCCAATATCGAATGCTTCATCAAACATTTCTAAAAGCCACTCAGATTTATCATAGTCTTCTATAAAATATTTGTAAGCTTTAAACACTTTTCTATTGAGTACATTTGGTTTATCGCCAAAATATTGAATTCTTAAATCATACATAGTTAGTAATGTGTCTGCATAAGCTTCTCTTAAAGCAGTTTTTTTAGCAAGCACAGCCTTAGCGGGCTCCTTGTCTGTTGCTGATTTAAGAGTAGTCTTGGCCTCTTTTTCTTCTTTTTGAGCTTCTTTGGCTAAACTTTCGTATGATTTGGCGCCATTAATGTATATCGACTTATTTAAGTCTGGGGCATTTGCAAGTAACCACTTTAATGCAGGTATAGCTGTTTTATAGTCTCCCATTTTTACAGCATCCGATTGAATCACATTCATTTCGATGGCTTTTACTTTGCTTGCAGAATCCTCGGGCCACTTCCACCCCTTTTGTCCGAAGGCAGCCAACGACACCAATGATATCAACGTTATTGTTCCAAATATTTTTTTCATCATTCTCTAAGTTTCATTAATTAAATTTGGGTTGTAAAAACCAACGATTATCGTTGAAACTAATCCCAAAATACAGTTTAAAATAATTTTCTTGAATTAAGTTATTTGTTAAAGTTCCTCTAGTTCCCATTTGAAAACCAAAATCGAGGCTTGAAAATCGTACAACTGGTACAGACAAACCAAAATTAATGCCAAAATCTGTTATTTGTGTATCTCCAAATATATAGGGTGTATTTGTAAAACTTGCACCCATCCTATAAGTCATTCTTTTAAAGTAGTTATTTATACTTGCCATATCAGGTGTAATTTCTGCTCCTAACACAAACTTTTCTCTCTTTCCAAGATTATTTTCAGCCACTAGATTACTTTTTGTCCAGTCTTGAACTGAGTAATCGAACCCAATTATAAACTTGTGTTTATGATTATACGAAAGGCCTATTGCTAATTTTTCTGGTAGAGTTACCGAAACCGGGAAATTGTCAGCTAGGGTATCGGCAAATACGGTAGCTCCTGATAATAGCTCTTGGTCTAATCTTATAAATAGGTTTGATTTAATGTCTGCCTTGAAATCATAAGTTGTTCCAAAATTAATAGAGGATGTTTCTCCTAGTTTAAAATTATAGGCTAAGCCTAACCCAAACATAAAATCTTGAAAACTAAGACGCTCATTTACAGTTGCAACATAATTATTACTAAGAGGCGTAGTTAAAGGAACAACAGATTTACTTTCTTTTCTGATGGAGCTGAACATATAACTTGCCTTTACTCCAAGAGATAATCCTTTAAACAACTCTCCCCCAAAAGATAAACTAAGCTGGTCAATTCCCCCATCTCCCTTAGCTGTTACAAAAGCAGAATCTGTCGGATTTCCTTCGATTGGAGTTTGAAAAAAAACATCGTAATTTACTGCTGAGTATGGATTAAGTACCAATGCTGTTGAAAGCTTACCAGAAATAAGTGGAAAAGCAAGAGCCATATGGTTTAATTGACCCGAACCAGCAGCATAAGGTTCAGACTCTGATTGGTTAATAGTTTTAGTCTCGCCTAATATAGCAGCTGAAAAAAGAGCCACTCGGTTATAATAAAGTAAGGCTGGATTTACTATATTCAAACTATAATATGTTCCATTGCTCACACCCAACCCTGCCATTCCAAATTTAGCTGCGGTTGTTGGGTCTTGGAGATCACCAATGCCTATGGATGAATAGGGTGAATGTGTAACCTGTGCAATTGCTGAATTACTCCATAAAAAAGAGGCTAGCAACCCTATAAAAAATACTTTTTTATACCTACTCATTATACTTAAAAATTGCATGTAATCCTTCCACTCCCAAATTTGAAACCACAAAGGTGTTCAATTCCAAGTTTTTATCAAAAAAAACAGCGTCTCCTCCTCCAATTATTATCGATAAATCCTGATATTTCTCTTGAAACTTCAAAATTAGCCCTTTCATTTCGGCAATTGCTCCATTGGAAGCTCCGCTTTGCATGCTTTTTTCAGTAGAATTACCAATGATTGATACTTGTTTAGAAGGAACTAACGGTAAGCTTGCCGTTAAAGTATGCATTGCCTTTAATCGCATAGTTAGGCCTGGACTTATAATGCCTCCGAGATGAATATTATCTGCTGTTAATATATCATATGTAATGCAAGTGCCAGCATCAATAACCAATATGTTTCCTGGTGCATATTTTCTAGCTCCAACGCAGGCTGCTAATCTATCAACCCCTAAGGTTTTAGGTGTAGTGTATAAGGTTGAGATTGGCATTGGTGTACTAATGTCTAGCACTCTAAATTGAGCCTTGGTTTTTTTTATTTCGTCTAAAACTGTACTGTTTCCTACATTACCAACAAGTACATTTAACACTTCTTTATCCTTAAGAAATTTTACAATTTCATAGGTATCGAGAATGAACACATGTAACTTACCTTCGATCTCGAAAAGGCCAATTTTTGTCTTTGTATTACCAATGTCTATAACAGCATTCATACATTTATTAAAATCAATATTCAACTCTGTATGCAAATATTACATTTAATATTAAGTAGCTTAAGCATTTTTAATTAATTGGGGTTCCCTTAATAAATATATTTTATAGCTTTAGGCTTATGTTTTCAAATCAACCTCAATTTTTTAAGTTAGCAACTCTAACTTTAGTCCTCATAATTATATCTATTTTTTCCTTTAGCAACCCTGCATACTCCTATAATACTAATTCGAGCTTTACCGAACAGGTTAAGGATAGCGAAACACATGCTGAGCCTACAACAGAGGAGCACGCAAACAGTGAGCACCAATTTGCAGCTGGCTGGTCAGTAATTCCTTTTGTGTTGTTGCTAGCAATGATTGCTACTGGCCCTTTGTTTTTTGAACATTTTTGGCATCATAATTACCCTAAAGTTGCAGTTCTTCTTGCCTCAATAGTTGTTTTATATTATATTTTTGGCATTCATAATGTACATGCTCCTGTGCATGCCTTTTTTGAATATGTACAGTTTATAGCACTGCTTACGGGCTTATTTATTGCTTCTGGTAGCATAATGATAAGTGTTGATAAAAAATCTACTCCTTTAACGAATGTTGCAGTTTTGTTAATTGGAGCTGTTATTGCTAATGTTATTGGTACCACAGGAGCTTCTATGCTTTTGATTCGACCATTTTTAAGATTAAATAAAGGACGGATTCAATCTTACCATATTATATTTTTTATATTTATTGTAAGTAATGTTGGAGGGGCTCTTACTCCTATTGGAGACCCCCCATTGTTTTTAGGTTTTTTAAAAGGGGTTCCTTTTGAATGGACTTTAACCCATAATTTGCCCTCTTGGCTTTTTGCCCTAATCGTTTTGCTAATCGTTTTCTACTTTTTTGATGTTAAAAATAAAAAGGTAGTAAAAGATGAGCATAGGAGTGGAAAGGTTTCTATTGTTGGAGGAATCAATTTTGCTTGGTTGGCTATTGTAATAGGTGCCGTTTTTCTTGACCCTAATGTGTTTGATTGGGTGCCTGCCATTCATTATGACGGACAGAAATTTTCTTTTATTAGGGAAATAATTATGTTTTCAGTAGCTGCTGCCTCTTATTTATCGGCCGACAAAGATTTACTTAAAAAGAATGATTTTAGCTTTGAGCCAATAAAGGAAGTTGCTTTTATTTTCATAGGTATTTTTGGCACCATGATGCCAGCCCTTGAAATGGTAGGCAATTTTGCTCAGTCGCCTGAAGGTGCTGCTATGATTACCCACAACACCTTGTATTGGGGAACAGGAATACTATCAGGAATACTTGATAATGCCCCAACTTACCTTAACTTTTTAGCCGCAGCCATGGCTTCTTCCGGTGCTAATATTAATAATATCGAACACGTAAGGCAATTTGCAGCTGGAGGATATCATGATAGCATCTTGCTGTTGCAATCTATTTCCGTAGCAGCGGTATTTTTTGGAGCTATGACTTATATAGGCAATGGCCCCAATTTTATGGTTAAATCAATTGCAGAGCAATTAGGCATAAAAATGCCTTCGTTTTTTGGGTATATAGTTAGGTTTTCGATTCCTATACTATTACCCATATTTATAGCAGTTTGGCTAATCTTCTTCTACTTTTAATACAGGATATGTATTGAAAATTCGGGCTAAGTTCTAATTAATACAGCATTTTGGTAACTATTTTTCCTTTGTGAATTCTCTGAGTTTTCTTCGTGTAACTCTGTGTAATA
>CAZZML010000147.1:0-7477 GCA_964654735.1 uncultured Roseivirgaceae bacterium
CAAAATTAATGTTAAGCACTTGATTTTATTGCACTTAGGGCTTTCATCACAAATCCCCAATGAATAATGCGGGTTAAGCACAGAATAAAAGCGTTCGATTTTTTGCTGGGGTATTATTTGTTCAAGTTGATTTAGCCTGAATTATTAAGAATAGTTCAGGTTAGGTACTAAGAATACGTACCTAATTCGTAATAACAGTGATATCCGATAATACAGTGGAAACAGCAAAAAAGCCCACAGCACCTTCGCTCAAGTTTGTAGGAGCATTAGCCTGATACACGTCAAAAACTCCTCCGCGCCAGGCTGTTTCGGAAAGCATTCCTCTTAAATAGGCTTTGTATTCGTCTGAAACTGAATATTTCTTGCGAATAATGACAGTGCCTTTGGGAAAAACCACGCGCTCTTGGTCTGGTTTAAACTGCTCGTTAATATCAATATTTTTAAGATCGTAAAAAATTTGAAGTGCCTGGCAGCTATCTGGGTTCACACATTCATTTGTTGACTGCCAATCAATCTGGTGCTTTATATAGTTAGGGTCTAAGCCGGAAGAAATAAAATTTAAGGTGTAGGTAGAGTCTGATACCTGTTTGTAACTAATAGCTCCTAAAGCCTCAACTGGTGGTTGAGAAGCAGAGGCTCTGTATTCCTTCGAGTTATAACTAATAACGAGCGTGTATAAAGTATTGGCAACAGCTCTAATATTATCTGTTAGATAGATTCCAGAGCCTTCAACGGTTTCATTAGCACCAATTACGAAAGGGATAGAGTCATTGGTTATAATAAATACCGTAGCACCAGTTATTGGTTCTGGTATTTCGTTTTGTTCTAAATAGGGCTTGCTAATCTTTATAGGATGCCTTATTTTTTCGTTTGTTAACACTCCTTCTACCACAATTAAATCTGACGGGCTGTTGTTTAAAGGCCAACTAATTTTTTCCTGTTCGCAACTTACATGTAGTAGAAGCAATATCAGTGAAAATATGATGCTCAAATTCTTCATTAAAATCTAAAATGATAGTTTATAGATGGGGCAAAACCATAAATGTATTGTTGGGAGGTAATTCTGGATGCCGCTAATAAATTGGTGGGTACTTCAATAGCTCCATTATTACTTATTGCTTTATTAAAATTAATAAATATTGGATTTTTTCGGCCATATATATTGTAAACAGAAACGGTAATACTATGCTTAAACTTACTTGTTAAGCTTTTGTTTAAAATAAATTTTGCTGAGATATCTAACCGATGGTAATTGGGTAATCTGCTATTATTTTTATTTCCATAAACAGGTATTTCGTTTCCATCAAATAAATAAAAACCGGTAGGGGTTGAAAAGGGGATGCCCGTACTATAAATAAAATTACTACCCAAGGTTACTCTTAAGGACACATCATAATTTAGATTCAGACTCAAATAATGAGGGCGGTCGGAGTTTGCTATAAATTGTTTTGCATTATTTATTGCATCAAAGCTACTCTTTGCTTTCGAAAGTGTATAGCCAGCCATTCCCCTGACTCTTCCTATTTCTTTTTTTGCAAAAAGTTCTACACCATACGTTTTGGTGGTGCCAAAAACAAGCTCACTTTCTATAATGGGGTTAAGCAAGGTAGAAGCATGCGATGCATAATCAATTTGATTCTGCATTACTTTATAATAGGCTTCTGCCTCAAATGAAATACCAATACCAGATAAGAAATGATAATAACCCAATGCAAATTGATTAGCAAGCTGAGGTTTAATATTGGGGCCACTAGGCAACCACACTTCAAACGAAGTAAACGGGCTGATGGAGTTGGTAATTAAGTGTAAATTTTGAGTTGTTCTGTCGTAACTGATTTTGATAGATGTATTTTTACTAATAAAATAGCTTGCCGCCAGCCTTGGTTCAAGTTGAAAATAATTATGATAAGGGACACCCAGTTTGTATTCAATGGTATCAGAAGGGAAGCCTGCATTGTTGAACGTATATTCAAAAGCCTCTCCAATACTTGTCCATAAAGAGGCTCTCATACCCATTTTTATACCCCATTTTTTATTTGGCAATAGTTGATATTGCACATGACCTTCGGTCTCCAGGTTATTTTTTACCGATACGACCAGCTCTTCAGGTATGGTGGTTCTATTTGATAGGTTACCGGGGTTGATCGTTCTGCCTGTAAGGTTAAACCCCCAAGAAAGCTCCTGTTGGGTGTTTATAAATGTAGTAAAGTGCGTTTTTAGTCCAATTTCTCCAATTCTTGATCTCCAAAATTCATTAATGTCTCTATTGGTATGAAATTTATATTCATAATTACTTCCATAAAAAGTAGAGTTAACAAATGTATTTTCATTAATTATCTTATTCCATCTAACAGAGCTATTAAAGTTAGCCCATTCTAATCCAATTTTAGTATCAAGATATTTATCAGAACCCGTATAAAAAGAAAAGAAAAGTTTGTTTTTGTTATTTAATTCAAAATTTACTTTGCCTGTAAGATCATAAAAGTTAAATTTTTCTATGGTGGGCATTTCCCTTTTTACCAACCATTTAATACGTGAAAACCGACCTGATAATATAAACGAGTTAAGTCCTTTTTTTAAAGGACCTTCTATTCCTGCTTGAGTTGAAAGTATGCCCACATTTCCCCAACCCGAAACTCTGTTTTTATTTCCTTCTTTTAGCTTTATATCTATTACTGAAGACAGCCGCCCGCCTTTGGCAATCGGAAAATCGCTTTTATATACATCAATTGAATTAGCAGTTTCGGGTATAATAGTGGAGTATAAACCTATAAGATGCGAAGGGTTGTAAATTGGAGCATCGTCAATTAAAATTAAGTTTTGATCCTTATTACCTCCTCGTACATAAAAAAAAGTAGAACCTTCTGACTGTGGTTTTATGCCTGGTATTCGTTCCAGGGATTTTATCACATCGCTTTCGCCATAAGCCACCGGAGACTCTGCAACGGACTTGGGTGAAATGCTGATTTTACCTGTTTGCACAAGAGCTACCTTAGGGGGTTTATAACCTTGCACTATTATCTCATTTAACCGAGGTATGCTTTGATTTAAATTGAGATTTAAACTAGTATCTGCAATTAAATTTATGCTGTCGTTTTTTACCTCATAACCTAAATAAGAAATACTCAGGCTATGTTTTCCATAAGGTAGCGAAATGGAGTAAAACCCATAACCATTGGTAATGGCACCTAAATTGCGGCTATCCACTTGAATTGTAGCACCAATAAGTTGCTCTCCTGTTTGCTCATCCATTATGTTGCCGTTTAAGTTAAATAAGAGGGGTGGAACATCAGGGTTAGGGAGCAAAGCTATTTGTTTTTCTATATGCTCATACTTTAGGTTAAATTCTGATGCAATAAAATCAAGTACTGATTTCAGCGGCTGCTTATTTGCACTATAAGTAACAAGTACATCTAACGGGATTTTGCTGGGATTAAATGCGAATGGGAGATTTGATTGTAATTCTATTGCTATCAGAAATTCACTTAATGGAATGCCGGTAGCATTTAAAGATATTGGTTGGTTTAGCTTGTCTGCCTGTCCAAAAGAAGCACTTTTTATAGTCCACAAAAGGGCTACGAGTAGCCAAAATTTTACCTTACTTAATATGTTATAATTAACAATCAGTTTCGATGATTTCTATTACATCACCGGATTTTTTGTATTTAAGGTTTAACGTTAGTTTTAAAACAGATAACACAGCTTCCAGTGATTGATTCTCAAAGCTAACAGTTACATTGCAATTTACCCCAATATCTGCAGAAAAGGATATTTGCGCATCGTATAGACTGTTTATTGTTTTTATGACTTTATCAAGTTCCATATTATTAAAAACAATTTTTCTTGTTTTCCAAGCCATCAGATTCACATCATTATTAATTGTTTTAGCAATCATATTGGTTGATTTCATAAGAGTTCCTTTTTCGCCTTTGGTAAGAGTAACCGATTCTGAATTTAAGGCATTTGTAAAACGCACTTTGCCTATACTAACTACAACTTCGGTTTTATTATTGTCAATATTGTCGTTTATATTAAATGAGGTGCCAAGCACTTCTACCTTACTTTGACTGAGGTTAACTACAAATGGTTTATTTTCATTGCTTGTTACTTCAAAAAAAGCTTCACCCGACAGCGATACCATTCTATTTTCAGAAGAGAATTCTTTCGGATAGGTAATTTCAGCTCCTTTATTTAAAATTATTTGCGAGTTATCGGGTAAAATAATTACTTCGCCCCAATTTTGAGCCACTACTTGAATGGAGTTAGATTTAAACTGACTAGCCCAAATAAAATAACCTGCTACAGCAATAAGAGCTACAGATGCGGCAACTCGCAGCCAACCGAAAGATTTTTTATCCGGAAAATTCTTTTGTTGCAAATTATGTTTAAATTTTTTCCACTCAAAGTCAACATCTACCGCTGGGTAATCTCCCTTTTGAGGTTTGTTAGAGTATATTTTCTGTAATGCAAGAAAATGAGTAGCATTAGCTTCGCTTTCAGCAAGCCAATTGTTCAATAAAGTTTGCTCGTCATCAGTAATAGAACTGCTGATTTTTCGTGTAATTATGGATTCGATATGTTCGTTTATCTCTTTCACTTTATCTTCTCTAATATTAAAACACTTTACTTCTCTTTTACCCTTATGCCAACCACAAAAAAATAAGTAGCATTATAAATTCTTTTAAATGTTCTCTTAATAACCGGAGGGCTTTACTCATTTGGCCTTCAACTGTTTTTATGGAAATGCTAAGTTTTTCTGCAATTTGCCTGTATTTAAGCTCTTCGAATCTGCTTAATTCAAACACTTCTCTACACCGGTTAGGCAATAAGTTAAGGGCGTATTCAATTTCTCTGGAGAGTTCTTTTACTTCAATACCATCACTGGTTTTAGGGGCAGGTTCCTTTTCGGCATCTACTATGTTTACATGTTTTTTATGATCGCGCAAATAGTTAAAACTCTTATTTCTAACGGCAGTATAGAGGTAGCTTTTGTAGTTAGTGTCAGATGGTAAAGAATCGATTTTTTGCCAAAAAGCAGTAAATACTTCGTGTACAACATCTTTAGAAGCATCAAAATCATAGATGTATTTGGCCGATAGCCTGCACATTGGTTCAAAATGTTCTCTGAAAAGAGTTTCAACAATTTCTTCTTTGGCAGTATTTATATGCATTCAGTACTACTATTGTAAGTGTAATTTACAAATTGTATTGTAAAAATATGCTAAGATTTTAACTATCAGTAAAAATCAACCGTGATTACTTTTTATCTTTGGTCGAAATATAAAAATAATGAGTAAAACTCCTTCGAGATATACGTTAACAGCAGCTCTTCCTTATGCCAATGGCCCCGTTCATATTGGCCATTTAGCAGGGGTTTATGTGCCGGCTGATATTTATGCAAGATACTTACGTAGTAACGGCAAAGACGTGCTTTTTGTATGTGGTTCTGATGAACATGGGGTGCCGATAACCATTAGAGCAAAAAAAGAAGGAGTTACCCCACAGCAGATTGTTGATAAATACCATGGAATCATCAAAAAATCGTTTGCTGATTTTGGAATAAGTTTTGATATTTATTCAAGAACTTCTTCAAAAACACACGCAGAAACGGCCTCAGAGTTTTTTACAACATTATACAATAAGGGTGAATTTGCAGAAAAAGTAGCAGAGCAATATTATGACCCCAAGGCTGAGCAGTTTCTAGCGGATAGATATATTGTTGGCACTTGTCCTTCGTGCGGTAAAGATGGTGCCTATGGAGATCAATGCGAATCGTGCGGTTCTACTTTAAATGCCACTGAACTTATTAACCCAAAATCTGCATTAAGTGGAGAGCCCCCCATATTTAAGGAAACAAAACATTGGTACCTGCCTTTAGACAAATATGAACCTTGGTTAAAAAAGTGGATTGTAGAAGATCATAAGAAAGACTGGAAAAGCAATGTATATGGGCAATGTAAATCTTGGATTGACCAAGGATTACAACCTCGTGCAGTAACCCGAGACCTAAACTGGGGTGTTCCTGTGCCATTAGAGGAAGCTAAAGGCAAGGTGCTTTATGTGTGGTTCGATGCACCTATTGGCTATATCTCTGCTAGTAAAGACTGGGCGAAGGTATCGGGCAAAGATTGGGAGCCTTATTGGAAATCGGATGATACTAAACTATTGCACTTTATAGGTAAAGATAATATTGTGTTCCATTGCATCATTTTTCCTTCGATGCTCAAACAACATGGTGAATATATTTTGCCAGATAACGTACCTGCCAATGAGTTTTTGAATTTGGAAGGCAATAAAATATCAACCTCTAAAAATTGGGCTGTTTGGTTGCACGAGTATTTGAAGGAATTTCCTAAAAAACAAGATGTGTTACGGTATGTACTTACTGCGAATGCTCCAGAAACAAAGGATAATGATTTTACCTGGAAGGACTTTCAAGCAAGGAATAATAATGAACTCGTTGCCATTTTAGGTAATTTTATTAATAGAGCCTTAGTACTTACCCATAAATACTATAATGGAATTGTACCTGAATTGGGCAAATTATCTGCACAAGACGAAGAAGTATTAAAACAACTATCAAAATTACCTTCAAGAATTTCTGATTCTATAGAAAAGTATAGGTTTAGAGAAGCACTTGGTTTGTATATGGATGTTGCTCGGTTAGGAAATAAATACTTAGCTGATACCGAACCTTGGAAATTAAATAAAGAAGACCCTAAGCGAGTTGAAACCATTATGTATATAGCATTGCAAATTGCTGCTAATTTAGGGGTATTAGGAGAACCATTTTTACCATATACAACTAAAAAGCTGAATGGTATGCTTTCTTTAGAAGCGCAAGGATGGGGTAAAGGGGGAAGTGGCCAGTTATTGGTAGCTGGAACAAAATTGAATAAAGCTGAATTGCTTTTTGTTAAAATAGAAGATAAAGAAGTGGAAGAACAAGTAAATAAATTGGAAGCTACTAAATTGGCTAATACAGAGGCTGAGCCTCAAAAAGAAGAAGTTACATTTGATGATTTCGTAAAGATGGATATTCGAGTGGGAACAGTTATTTCTGCCGAAAAATTAAAGAAGTCGAAAAAGCTTTTAAAAATACAAGTAGATACAGGAGTAGATACTCGGACTATTTTAAGTGGCATTGCCCAATATTTTGAACCTGAAGATATAATTGGCAAGCAGGTTTCTGTGCTTATAAATCTTGCTCCTCGAAAAATGATGGGAGAGGTATCAGAAGGTATGATTTTAATGGCAGAAGATGCGGATGGCAACCTTCAATTAATCTCTCCTGTAGAAAAAGTAAAGCCAGGGTCTGCAATAAATTAAAAACTCAGGTTAAAAAGCAAAAGCCAGTCTTTCAACTGGCTTTCTTCTCAATTATTACCTTAAATCCGCAAGGAACTTTGTGATGAAAGCCATAGATGATGTTAGTCAGGTGCTCGCACAGATATTTGGAACGGAATCAATGTAGCAT
>CAZZML010000148.1:0-7470 GCA_964654735.1 uncultured Roseivirgaceae bacterium
ATTTTATTGATGAGCTTCGCATAGCCGAAAATGCAGAAAAGATGAAAGAAGGTGCTGTTGGGTAATTCCTAATCATTAATTTTTTTCTTTTATGCTGAGGAACGAAGCATCTTCTACAATTAGAAAGTAACAAGTTGAAATAATTTTAATATCGAGGAGTTCTTACAATAATGATAAAACTATTTCGGCATTATTTACTAAACTGTTTTTCAATTGGGGTACTTGCTTTGGTTTTTTTGGCCTCTTGCAAACCTTCTATAGAATTCGAACTAGCCCCAACTCAATTACGATTTTCAGCCGACACAGTCTATTTTGATACACTCCTAACTACCATATCAAGCATTACCAAACGGTTACGGGTTTATAATGATAGTGAGAAAGCTGTAACAATTGGGAGTATAGAAATTACAAATTCTTCTGATGCTTTTTCCATTATAGTTAATGGTGTAGAAGGCAACAATTTCACCAATACAGATTTGCTTGGAGGTGATAGTTTACTCGTCCTTTTAAAAGCTAATTTGCAAGAACAAAATCAGAATTTACCCTATGTTGTAGAGGAAGCGTTGCAATTCTCTACCAATGGGGCTACCCAAGAAATACCGGTTATTGCCTGGGGGCAAGATGCTCATTTTTTAAGGGATTCTATTTTAATGTGCAATACTGTGTGGACTGCCGGAAAACCCTATGTTATTTATGATAACATGTTAGTTGATTCGCTCTGTACACTCGTAATTGAGCCTGATACAAGAATATTTTCGCATATTGGTTCTTCCATTTACATAAAAGGAACTATCGAGTCGGAAGGGAATGCGCAGTCGCCCGTTTTGTTTATGAACGATCGATTTGATAATGGTTTTGCCAATGCACCTGGGCAATGGGGTGGATTGGTGTTTTTGGAGGGGAGCAAGTCCAACACAATGGATTTTACCCATATTCTAAATGCGCAAAACGGTATTTGGTTAGGAACACCTGATAATGATGATATTCCTGATTTAGTGATGAATAATTGCATTATTGAAAACACCTCTGGCTCCGGTATCCTTTCCTTTAGTTCTGATTTATCACTAACAAACTGTTTGATACATAACTGTGCCGAATTTAATATAGCAGGCTTAGCGGGTGGTAATTATGAGTTTAAGCATAACACCTTTGCCAATTTCGGGTTCGGGTTCTTCCGAAACCAACCCATTTTGGTATTTACGAATAATCTACAATTAAGTGATGGCTCTATAATTTTTGATGACCTTAATGCCAATTTGGAGAACTGTATTGTGTGGGGAAATCAAAATGAAGAACTCCAATTTTCAGATTCAGGGGAAAAACAGTTTAATGTGAGTTTTAGTAACAATCTGCTTCGTACCAAACTACAAGAATTTGACACTGACAATACCTTAAATCAAGACCCCTTATTTATTGAGCCTTCAGAATTTAATTATCGAATCGACACACTATCTCCTGCCATTAATGCCGGTGTAGATTTGGGAGTTTTATTTGACTTAGACAGTTTACCAAGAGATACGAACCCCGATTTAGGAGCCTACGAATGGAGACAAAATTAATTTCATTTCAACAAGAGGTTGCCCTCCCAGACTACTCGAAAGGGTTTCATTTAATCACCAATGAAGTGCTTCAGCTTGTTGATATCAAAGATGTTTTTGTTGGTACTTTACATCTTTTTATAAAGCACACCTCAGCAAGCTTAACCATTAACGAAAATGCAGACCCATCGGTACGTACTGATTTTGAAAACTATTTCCAAAAATTAGCTCCTGAAATGGAGCCATACTATACCCACACCAGCGAAGGCCCTGACGATATGCCTGCCCACCTTAAAGCATCTATTTTGGGCTCATCAGTAATTGTTCCTATTTCAAATGGCCAATTAAACCTTGGCATTTGGCAGGGCATCTACTTAGGCGAGCATAGAGATTATGGTGGGAGAAGAAAGCTGGTGGCAACAGTAATAGGGACGTATTAAACTTCTTTTTTCATTCCGAGTAAAACAACTTATCCCGAACCCAGATTAATAAGTGATTTATAGAAGAGGCTTCGTACCTCAGTATAAAAAAGGAAACAGTTGTAGAATGGTCTAAGCCAATATTACATTACTTTTGTCCTTATGGTTGAGAAATTACGCATCTACAATAGTCTTATAAAAAAGAAAGAAGTATTTGAGGCACTGGAGCCTCCATTCGTAGGCATGTATGTATGTGGGCCAACCGTGTATAGCGATGTACATCTGGGCAATATGCGAACTTTTATGAGTTTTGATGTTGTCTATCGCTACCTTAAATACCTTGGGTATAAAGTTCGGTATGTGCGCAATATTACGGATGTTGGGCACCTCGAAAACGATACGGATGAAGGGGAAGATAAAATAAGCAAAAAGGCTCGGTTAGAACATTTGGAACCAATGGAAATTGTCCAAAAATATACCAATGGCTTCCACGATCTCACCAAAATTTTCAATATGTTACCTCCTAATATAGAGCCTTCGGCTACCGGGCATATTGTAGAGCAAATTGAAATGACCCAAGTTTTGCTAGAAAAAGGCTTGGCATACGAAACCAATGGTTCGGTATATTTTGATGTAGTTAAATATAACAAAGATCATAACTACGGTAAGCTCTCTGGGAGAAATATAGAAGACATGATGAAGAGTGGGCGTGAACTTACTAGCCAAGATGAGAAGCGAAATACCATTGATTTTGCCTTGTGGAAAAATGCTGCTCCCGAACATATTATGCGCTGGAATTCTCCTTGGGGAGTTGGTTTTCCCGGCTGGCACCTGGAGTGCTCTGTTATGGGCACCAAATACTTAGGCAAAACATTCGATATTCATGGAGGCGGCCTCGATTTGCAATTTCCGCATCACGAATGCGAAATAGCCCAATCTGTAGGCACTTATGGCAACGATCCTGTTCGCTATTGGATGCATACCAATATGCTTACCATGAATGGACAAAAAATGAGTAAATCATTAGGAAACTCATTTTTGCCAGAAGAGTTATTTACTGGTAATCACCCTTTATTGGATGAGCCTTATAGCCCTATGACAGCCAAATTTTTTATGTTGCAATCACATTATTCTAGTACGCTTGATTTTTCGAATGAGGCCCTTAAAGCTTCTAGAAAAGGGTATAAAAAAATGATTAACGGTCTCCGTTTGGTAAAACAAATGGAGTTTGCAGAAGATGGCTTAGAACGAGATGAGGCTGTAACGGAGCAAATTGAAAAAAACATTAAAGCCTGCCATTCCTCTATGAATGATGATTTTAATACAGCTTTAACCATTGGTCAGCTATTTAATTTATTAAAAAAGATTAACTCGCTTCATACTGGGCAGCTTGGATTTGGAGCCATTGGCAAAGAAACATTTGATAAAATAAAATCTACTTATATTGATTTCGTTGAGAATATACTGGCTCTTAAAGAAGAAAATCCATCGGATTATAAAGAAATGGTGGAGGCCATGGTGGAGATTTACAAAGAAGCTAAGTTTAGAAAAGATTTTGAACGTGTAGATAAAATAAGAGAAGGTTTAAAAGCCAATGGCATTATTGTAAAAGACATGAAATCGGGTATTGAGTGGGGATATGAAGAATAAAGGAGACATAAGATGTTAGATTATTAGACGAAAGAAAACTTAGACACAAGACAAGGTTTTAAAAAGATAAAAAAGAACGTCATTTAGAGGCTAGATTTTTTTTACTAACATCCGAGTAAAAATCCTTTCTCCCGCAGATTTCACAGATATTCGCAAATTCTTATTTTGTATGCGTTAATCTGTGAGATGAGCTAGGTCGGACGATAGTTAGAAAATTTTGATGCGAATGAATTAATAGAGGTTCCCTTTAAACAGGAATGAAGGTTTTTTGATAAATTCAAATTTAGTCGGATGACAGTGATTCTTTCAAAAATCAGCGTAGGAAAATGACGGAATCACAAAGAATTTCTTTTCTATTCCGAGGTACGAGGAATCTTGTGAGGCTAGAAAGTTATCTTCGAAAAGCAGAAAATTCCTCGTACCCCTAAAAGTAGCAAGGCTATGTAGGCCAAAAACGGCTACGTGCAAGCAGGCTCGGAATAAAAAATAGGATAATTTGGAAGCTCTTTATACAAATCCGTCAATGGAGGGAGAATAATCAACATATACTGGGAGTCTCTCTCTTTGATTAAAACATTCTCTACGAAGTTTCTTGCAAAGAAAGTAAACTATTATTTACCTTTGCTATAATTAGATTTGTAAAGAAAAACATGAAGTGTTCCCAATTGTACCGAATCTTAACAAAAGATGGCTGGTTTCCCGTTTCGCAAAAAGGATCACATATAAAAATGAGACATGACACTAAAGGTGGAATAATAATCTTTCCAAATCACGGAAGCCAGGAAATGGGTAAGGGAATGGAAAAGAAAATATTAAAAGATGCTGAAATAAAAAAATAGAGGAATGGGTGCAAAAAAACAAAATAAACCAATAATAATGACTGTAGAAAAAACAGATACAGGTTTTTCTGCCTGCTCTGATGTTTTCTCTATTTATACTACTGGTAAAACAATTCCTGAGCTTATTAATAATGCATTTGAAGCTGCCGAATTATGTTTTGAAGATAAAGATGTGCAACTGGCACATAGCGATATTAATTTTGAAGTTGACTTTCAGCAGTTTTTTCAATACTTTAAAGTCCTGAATGCTAAGTTTCTTGCTGAAAAAATAGGAATGAATTCCACCCTGCTTTCTCAATATGTTCAAGGGCATAAAAAACCATCTAAAAGGCAAACAGAAAAAATATTGACTGGCATTCACCAAATTGGACAAGAACTTTCGGGGCTAAATTTATTTCAAGGAAAATAATATATGAGTATCATAAAAAAAATTAAATTTTACGTTGCATTTATCACATTAGCAGTACTGATTAATACTTGTACTGACACAGATAAACAAGAAACTGGAAAATTTACTGAAACTGAAAAAAAGGTGGTGTTCCCAACCTTTAATGCCGACTCTGCTTACACCTTTGTACAAGAGCAAGTGGATTTTGGCCCAAGAATACCAAACACACCTGAGCATGTTGCTGCTGGTGATAAAATAATTGCACGCTTAGAAAGTTATGGAGCAAAAGTAAATGTACAGTCGTTTGAGGCAACCACTTATGATGGCGTTAATCTTAAACTTCGCAATATTATGGCAAGCTTTAACCCAACAGCTAAAAAGCGGATTCTTTTGGCTACCCATTGGGATACCCGGCCTTGGGCCTCTAAAGATGTGTTAGACCCTACAGCCAAGTTTGATGGAGCCAATGATGGAGCCAGTGGAGTAGGTGTATTGTTAGAAATAGCACGCACCATGCACGCCAATAATATGCCCTCCGTAGGAGTTGACCTCTTATTTTTTGATGGGGAAGATTGGGGGCAAGAGAATAGTAATAATACAGACAGTTGGTGCTTGGGCTCTCAATATTGGGCTAAAAACAAAGGAAATTACACAGCTTATTATGGCATATTGCTCGATATGGTCGGAGCCAAAGGCGCACAATTTCCGTTTGAAGGCTATTCTTATCAATTTGCTAAAAAGATATTAGAAAAAGTTTGGGGCAGTGCCTCAAAAATTGGCCATGGCCAATACTTTATAGCCCAAAAACGTCCAACCATTACAGACGACCACTACTATGTAAATATAGATGCTAAAATTCCTATGATAGATATTTTGCACTATGACCCTGTTAATGGTTATTTTGGCGATTTTCACCACACGACCAAAGACAATATGGATATTATTGACAAAAAAACACTAAAAGCGGTTGGGGAAACCGTGCTTTATGTGGTGTATGGGGAGTAAAAAAAGCAGTTATGAGTGATTTAAAAAAAGCACAGAGAATGCTTTGGCTTTTCGGGTTCTTTAAAATTCCATTAATTGGGTTTGTAAAACCTAAATTATTAGAGTTGTCTGATAAACGAATGGTGGTAAAAATTCGATTGAGAAGAAAAACTAAGAATCATTTAGGCTCTATGTACTTTGGGTCTTTAGCAATAGGTGCCGATTTAGCTGGGGCTTTTCAGTCGTTTTACATAGCCGATAAAATGAAAGCAAAGCTTTCTATCGTATTTAAAAACTTTGAAGCCAGCTTTTTAAAACGGCCAGAAAGTGATGTCTATTTTATTTCAGATGAAGGGCTTACCATTCAAGAAATGGTAGAAGAAACCATTAAAACTAAAGATCGGGTAACTAAAGATATTAAAATTAGTGCTGTAACGGGCTACCCAACTAACCCAGAAGTAGTTTCAGAATTTTTACTGGGGTTATCTGTGAAAGATAAGTCTTAAAACAACTTTTCAACCAATCTATAAATCCATTCGCTTGCAGAATGAATCTAGTTATTATTAAATTTGCGTTATGCTTAATATCGAGTTAAAGTTTAGGGCTTTTAATAAAAAGAGCCAACGTATGTATAAGTCTGGTGCACTTTCGTTTTCAACCGAACACCATTCGTTTATGTTTTATAGCGATAAAGACATGGATGGAGTCAAAGACGATGACATG
The DNA here is from genome assembly GCA_964654735.1 of uncultured Roseivirgaceae bacterium. GTDB lineage: Bacteria > Bacteroidota > Bacteroidia > Cytophagales > Cyclobacteriaceae > JAKISE01. The sequence goes on from CAZZML010000148.1 coordinate 6,542, forward strand.
GAAATTATGCAATATACAGGTCAAAAGGATGTGAATAATACCGATGTTTTTCAGAGAGACATTGTGCAAATGGACGGCAAAAAATACATTATTGTGTGGGATAATAACCGTGGAGGCTGGTCGTACACGGATGTTGAAAGGCAAATGACGATGACTTCTTTTGGTAGATACGAGGCAAATATTAGTGAAGTTATTGGGAATGAATTCGAAAATCCTGAATTATTAAACCCATAAGGGCACCTCTATTAATTGATTATGTTCTCTGCAAGATTTGAAGTACGTAGATGCAAGACGCAATTAATAGAGGTGGCCATATAATTAAAATAAAACATTTAGCTAACTGTTAAACCCTTTGTATTTGAGCTAAGTCTTAGATACAGTTCTTCCTATCCTGAATAATTCATGAATAATCTATTACGCATCCCAATTGCCAACCATTCAAGCACTTGCCTGCCTGTTCGGCAGACAGGCTCGAATTTTGGTACTCGATGTAGCTCGCTACATCTCCGTTCCAAAACCCTGTGCGAGTACTTGACTGGCAGACACTTAAAATGCTCATAACAAATATTCATGAATTAATCAGGCTATAAAATAGGTTAGGTTACAAAAGGCTCTACTACAGAGCCTATCATAAGAATAAGACCGTTTATAAAAGCGGCTAATAACGAAAATCGACCATACCCATACCGTTTATCTCGTTTCTTTTTTGAAAATTTATTACTAACATTTAGTATATGAAAAGTAGCGGATTTTATACACTAATTTTTCAGATTAATACTGACCTTAAATTTATAAAATTCATTTTCGTTTTAGCACTTAAACCGCTATTATTTTTATACATTGTGTGTGCCCAGCATGGGCATCCATTAATTTACCGCAAGGTAAATTAATTTATCTATCTAGAGGGTGAAAGTCCCTTATGGACAAGG
>CAZZML010000149.1:0-7442 GCA_964654735.1 uncultured Roseivirgaceae bacterium
GTTGGAATTTATAAGAGTAACTTCTATGCCTTCTTCTCGCAACGAACGTGAGGCTTGGGAGCCTGCATAATCAAATTCACATGCTTGACCAATTACGATTGGGCCACTTCCTATTATTAAAATAGATTTAATACTGTTGTCTTTGGGCATATTTTCTTAGAAGGGTTACGGTTTGCTCTTGCTTAAATTAGCGCAAAGTTAGAAGAATAATGGAGAAGTTGGGAAGGGTGCGGTAAATATATTTATCGCAAGTTAAAAACCATCATCATCGTCTTCTTCATCTTCAAACCCATCGTCTTCATTGGGTAGTTCGTCAATGGGCGTGTCAATTGGTTTGTCGTCAATAGCTGTTGGGTCGCTAAGGTTATAGTCTTCATCAATATCAAAATAGATGGCTCTAAATGTGTTTATAAATTGAAGAGTTTCGGGCAAATCGGCAGGGCCAAATTGAAACTCGCCAATCTTAGCCTTGCCCGTATTGCTTTTACTTGTGACAAAAGCATTAAAGGCTTCGTTGGAGGAATACATTAATAGTTTGTCTTCTTCCATGCTATAATAATACCACGAGTCTGGTGAAGCTTTTATAAATAAGTTTATAGTTTCTCCAGATTCTGTCTTTCTAATTTCGAAAAAGCTCTCAAAATGAGCGTTTAGGTCTGTTCTTAACACATTAGATATACCAACAAACCCATCATTATAAAAGGATTTTTGATCATCGCTCCACTTGAACTTAACATTAGAGAACACCATTGGCCTTACTAGGTTGGGAGACATGGTGCTTAAGGGCACGTATTCTAAAGATGATTTTTCTTCGTATGCTTTGGTAGCTCTATTACCAATTATTTCTGCCATCAGGTAGAGAAGTTCAGTCCGGTCTTCAATGGCTTCGGGGGCACCAATTTCCTCAATTACATGTTTAAAGTCATCTCCCATCATGTCGAACAAAGTACTTGGTACTTTAAAGTTCATCGTCATAAAGCTGGTAAACTCCAGCTCATTGGTGGCCATGTTCCCTAAGCCTATGGCGGAGGCTTTAATAGCACGTGTTTTACTATTGTCAATAAACTTTACAGGGCCTTCAAATCTTATATTTCTCGTAATTTCATCATAACCAAACACCTTTCCTGAATAAGAGAGACCTAAATCTTTATCTCTGTTTACAATAACAAATTCATTGCTATCTGCTTTAAAGCTTAAAAATCCTGATGGTTTAAAAAAGTCCTCATCTTGATCATCTTCTTTATCATAACAAAAAGTACTATATAAGCTATAGTCCTGATACCTAAAGTGGAGGCCAGCCGAAAGTAGTTTGCCTTGAGAGGTTAGGCTTTCATCGAACTTAAAAACTACTTGTTTTTGCTCTCCAGCACTATTGTATTCAATCCAAGTATCATAATCAGGAATACTTTTAAGGTCTAGTTTTACAAACCCATCTAACTCAAGTGCAGGTTTATGGGCTAGCATTTTTACATTTCCTCTATAATACATGCCTGGAGAAATTAGCAATTGATCTTCTTCAAGAATTTCGCCATTGGCAACGGTATGCTCGGCAGTTCTTCCTCTTTTTCCTTCAGAAAAAGTTTCTAAATGAAAATTGCTTAGCTGAATAGCAAACGTGTCTTCCTCCAAATTAATAAAACGATAAGTTCCATTGCCTTCAAATTCATTTCTAGAAATTACAGTTACTGTGGCATCATACACTTCATGAAATTCATTGAGGGTGTCTAAAACAATGTTGGTATTTACGAGGGTACCAATACGGGCATCTTCGAGAATAAGTACCTCTCCATTTTCTGGAGTAATTTTTGAGTCTGCCACAATAATATATGGAATTCCGCTCACTTTAAGTTCTAAAGTTTGCATATCGTATTCGGCAGCTGTGGCATTAAATGCCAACGAGTCTAGGTCTTCGCGAGTGGTGTAGAAGTAAGAATCTTCGATGGGGACATTTTCGGGCTTAGACATAAACACTTTTTGCTCTTCCAAATCCCACACTGCACGGGTAATGGAGGTGTTAAATTGAGCATACGGAAATTCGATGGCCGCATCGCCTGCCACCTCAGGGTTGATTTCAGTTTTTTTAGAGGGCAGATCAAAACTTACACGAACATTATCTCCAAAAAAGGCAGGCTTTTCGGGGTTGTCTGAGTTTATTTTAAATCTGGCATGCCGAGCTTTATAACTTTCGCCACCCAAGCTGTAGTTAGACGAAAAGGTTTCTGAATTGTGTGTCAATAAAGTTCCACTACCTTTAACTCCTTTATTGGTTACAATTAGTGAGCCATCTAGCGTGCCATCACCGTTATACAATTGAAACGGCTCGCCAACATTTTGGATGTACATACTATCTTTTTTGGGTAGCCACTGCATATGATAGGTAGCAGCAGAAGCTTGCGGAAAAACAACTCCATTAAACTCTTCGTTACGCATTTCGTATTGAAACCCACTACCCGCAACAGAATCGGGATAGAAGATAAATGCTTCACTTTCTAACACAGTAGTTAAAAACTCTAGTTTTCCATTGCCTACTAAACCTCGCTTATCAAGCGAAATTCTATTGTATAATCGACCATTTCCTCCAAATAATTGATAGCCTTTTGGAGGAATACTGTGCTCAAAACCTAAAGAATAATCACTCATTATATGCAGTTTTTCTGCAAATTCAGGAAACCACCCACTCGAATGAAAGGTTCCTACAAATTGAATAGCTGAAAAATCACTATCGCTTAAACTGTCTAGGTCAAAAGGGGGCAGTTTAAAATACATCGATTTATCGTATGCTCCGCTTAAAATTTCTGGCCTATCAAAATAAACAACCGAGCCCGTACCGCCTCCCTTAAATTTAGGATAGTTAGGAATTATTTCTTTGCCAGCTTTATTATTGGGTCGGCTAATATACAATACCCCAGAGGTACCGCTTATGGCCGACATGTTTTTGGGTTGGTTATTGTTAGCTGAGGAGGGTGCTTCTGTTTGGTCAAACCCTGTGGTTGTGGTATCTGTTGCTGGTTGAGATGCAGAAGAATCAATTTTTACTTCCAACCCTTCTTTCGGAATTCCGGCAAGCGAATTGTCCACTTTTCTTCTTTTCCCTCCTCTGCTATCTTCTTCTAAAATGTAAAACTGAATTGAATCTATTTGGTTCATTTCAACCAAAAAACTATCATACCTAAAAATGAAATCATGTCCTACATAATCAAAATTTCCTGCTGCAAGTTTGCCATTAAACTTAATGTCTTTATTGGGCATTATGGTAATTCTACTACTGTCCGGATTAACCGAGACATCTAATATTTGTGAGAGGTAGAACTTTTCGACCCCATTAAAATGAAACTCTTGAGATGCCAAATCTAAAACGCCATTAAATCCACGATCTGTTTTCGAGTAAAGCAAAATATTATCATAATCAGACTTGCCTCGTTGTGCCAGGCCTTTGTGCTTGGCTTTTTCGGTAAGCGTAATTTCGCCTGAGAGTGTGTTATAGTTTATATAACCCCTGCGCATTAAATCTAACATCGCTCCTTTTAACACTTTGGGGTCAATTTTTCTGGCCTCTGCCAAGTCATCGGAGTAAAAGGTGTCTGCGTTTTCTTTTTGCGAATAAACCAACACCAGCTTTAAGGGGTTATAGTCGTATAGCCCAACCACCTCATTAAAAATATTGCGGTCGTAGTACTCATTCGATTGTATTAATAATGGAATTTCGGTACGAGCAGATACCGTTGAAACAAAAAGACTATCTTGAGGCAGGTGCCATTTTATTATATCCGCTGTAAAGTTTATATCGTACATACTGGCCACATACGGAGTATTTTTAAAATTGCCCTTTTCACGTGTAATTACTAGGTCTTGTGAATTGAGTGCATAGTTAATTTGAACTGCTGGATGGTAAATAGAGTCGTACTTATCGTAAAGCACAATAGACGCTAGTTTTGCGGTTACGGTTGAGTCTTCGAAAATGAAACGAAATGATTTTGCTTTATACTTAGTGCCACCTGCACCTGCTACTCTAATTTCAGCAAGACCTTTGTATTTTCCTTCGCTTACTATCTTTTTGCCTGCAAGCGAAAATCCTCCTCTGTAGTAAAACTCTGAACCTCCTAGGTGTTTAACATCTACTGTGTTACTGAGCGATTTGAATCGTGGATATGAAAGTTTATTGGGGTTTTTAAATTCTTGTGGTTTATACTCGAAAATGCCAGGTATTGGGTTTTCGAGCATTGGAATATACGTAAGCTTAGCTCCCTTGGCATAAAACAGTGTTTGAGTTATATCGAATTCAAACCCCTTAAAATCTACATAAACAGAGTCTGGAGAAAGCCCAACCGAACTCCAATCGAAATTTCCTTTTTCGCCCACAAAAATCTGCTCCATAATTAGTAGCGAGCCTTTGCTATTTGTTATTACACTGGTGTCAAATGGGGTCGTAATTTCTAAATTTACTTTATCGAAAACAATGGCCGGCCCTAACACTGGTCTTGTTAACACTTCTTCCTCTAAAACATCTATAACGGGCTCTTCATAATAATCTGTAGTATCATCCTCCCAGTTGCTGTCCCAGCTATCATCATCATAACTCTCATCCTCATTCCAATCTTCAAATACATCTTCTTCTTCAGCACTTTCTACTTCTACTGGAGGTAACGCTTCTACTCCATACTCAAAAACGTAAGTTCTATTTTGGGCAAATAACTGATGCCCTTTGGAATAGTACAAAGCTCCGGTCTCGAAAAAAGTATGAGAGGTTTTATAGAACAAAATAGACTTACTCAAAGGGAACTCATCCAACACTTTTTGAGAAACCAATAAATAACTGGTAAGTGTTTTTGCAGAAGCATGTTCATCGTTAATTGCAGAGGCTAATGAACCAAAATACGCCTTTAAATGAGGGTTTGTTCTAGCACCTTGATCTTTTAGCTGCTTGGTTTGCTTGGTTATTTTAGCTTGTAGCTCAGGGGAGTAGTCTCTCCAGGCGATGGCAAAAGATTCTCCTATTGCTGCAGACTCTTCGTTGTTAGTTTGCCTTAAAATAGTGCGCACTTCATCGCCAAATACACCTAATTTATAGGTGAGTTCAAACTCTTGGCTGTGGGCGTTTATCCCAATAAACCCAAGAATACATACGATGAGAACTTTCTTCATTACTTTGAACCACGAAATTTAGGAAGAATAGATGTGAGATGGTTGGTTTTTGTGAAAAAACTATTTTATTGTCATTCCTTCGAAGGCAGAAATCCGCTGGTCGAGCATTAAAATTAACAGATTTCTACCTTTCCAGAATTGACGATTTCTATCCATTAAAACGAGCCATTATCCAATTATTGCGTACTTTATGATGTTGAAAGACTAGTCCGCTTTCGGCAGCCTTAATTTTAATATTCTGCAAATCAGTTTCGTAAAAGCCACTTAATAACAGTATCCCTCCAGTATTTAATGCTTTTCTATAATACTCCATTTGACCGAGCAAAATGTTTTTGTTTATGTTGGCTAATACAATACCAAACCCAGTTGTAAGAGCAAGATCTTCTATAGATGCTTTTTTAACTGTTACAGTTACACCATTTACTTCTGCATTCTCGGTTGTGTTTTCAACACACCACTCATCTATATCAAAAGCAAAAGTGGAGGCTGCTCCTTGCTTTTGAGCCAGTATTGCCAATACACCTGTTCCTGTACCTGCGTCCATTACTCTTTTTTCTTCAAAATTAATGGTAAGCATTTCGGCTAACATTAAATGAGTTGTTTCGTGATGGCCTGTACCAAAACTCATTTTAGGAGTTATGATTAGCTCAATTGGATATGATGGCAACTGTGTATGAAAGGGAGCTTTTACCACACAAGTTTCATTTATGATGATAGGGTCGTAATTTTTTTCCCATTCCTCATTCCAGTTTTGTTTTTTTGTGGTTTTTACCGAATACCTAAATTGAGCTGATTCTGAATATTGATTTAGAAGATCTTCGATTAAGCTCGTGTCAACCTCCCCTTCTGAATAAGTAATAAAGCCAGCTTCGTTTTCTTGAAAAGTATCAAACCCTAAGGTTGAAAATTCTGCAATAAGTATATCGGTAAATTCTGGTGAGCAAGCAATAGTAAATTCTTGATAACTTAGGTTCATATGGACACCTCTATTATTTGCACCCAGCAAAAGTGAGAGATTCGGTAAAAAACACCACAAAATCTGCTTCACTTTTTTCTTTCGTAAAATAAATAGTGAAATCTGCCAATCCAATATTATTAACAAAAAACCAAATGCCGGGCTGGTCTGCATAAAGTTTATTTTCTTCCTCAAAAACTAACATATCAGCAAAAGCTTCTGAGTCTTCTTCATATACCCAAAAATCAGCTCCCTGCTTAGTGGGTGTTTCATATACAGCTCCTTGTAATCGGCAGTATGGCTGATTTTGAGCCTGTGCACCAATGCTCCAAAAGAATAAACAACTAATAATTGTAAATGCTTTCATGCTAATCAAACGCCTTGATAATGTCAATAAAATCGCGTGATTTTAATGAAGCCCCTCCAATGAGTCCTCCATCAATATCTGGTTGACCAAAGAGTTCTTTTGCATTACTTGGTTTGCAACTTCCTCCGTATAAAATGGAGGTATTATCAGCAATTTCGTTACCAAATTTAGAGGCAATATGGGCTCGTAGTACTTTATGCATTTCTTGTGCTTGCTCAGATGAGGCCGTAACACCAGTGCCAATTGCCCAAATAGGTTCATAGGCAATTACTACTTTACTCATTTGTTCTTCTGTTAGATGAAAAAGACTTTGGGTAAGCTGGTTGCTAACAAAAGCTCCATGATTGCCAGACTCTCTAATATCTAACGATTCTCCACAGCAAAATATGGGAGTTAAACCGGCTGCGAGTGTCAAATTAACTTTAGTAGCTAACTGCTCATTGGTTTCCTTATGGTGTTCTCTGCGTTCGCTGTGCCCAATAATTACATGGCTTGCACCTGTAGAACCAATCATTGATACAGAAACTTCACCTGTATATGCTCCACTTTCATGTATGCTACAGTCCTGAGCGGCTACAGAAATATTCGTATTTTCTTTAGCCAGGTTACTTACAGAAGAGAGGTGGATAAAAGGAGTTCCTAAAACAATAACTACGTCATTATTTACTTCATCGTTCGTCATGTTTACAACTTCAGAAGCGAGTTTTAAGCCCTCATCCAAGGTGTTATTTAGCTTCCAGTTACCAGCAACAATATTTCTTCTCATATTTTTTATTTCTTAAGCTGTAAAGTTAAATCCAATTATTTAGATGTGTATGAATGTGACCATTTCATTCGTTTATTTTATGATAACCTGAGTTTGGGATAAGGAATGCTGTCCGCTATTCCTTATCCTGATTTCAGGTTTATAAACTTTGCAAGAATCTTAACCTGATTAATTCATGAATATTTGTTATGAGCATTTTAAGTGTCTGCCAG
>CAZZML010000150.1:0-7385 GCA_964654735.1 uncultured Roseivirgaceae bacterium
TGACATTGAATTGACCCAGGTTTGGAATACCCCAGGTTGGCGTAAATTGGTAAAGTGTTATCATTTTTTCTCCTGATCTTTTTTTAGTGGGTGAACTTATTTTTATAATAAATAAGCTTCCGCAAGCTATAAGATTTATAATTTATGGACCAATTGGTCTTTAATAGGAAAATTTTTTTACTCAAGCATTGCAACTGTTTGCGAAACTATTTCATCAAGCACATCCCCGTCCAAATTTGCATTTGCCATAATCTGTAGTCCGTAAAACATCGTAGTCAGTTGTTTCGCAATGATTTGTATATTGTGTTTATCTGATATTTCTGTATTTTTCTGACCACGTACAAGAACCTGAAAGAACAATTGTTCGAGTCGTTCAATTCCATTAGTTATCTGGACAGTAATTTCGGGATCAGAGTTTGCAAATTCGATCGCGCTGCTACCGAACATACACCCTCCTTTTCCCTCAACTACACTTTCAATGAGCCCTCTGAATATGTCTGCAATTATAGATTTCGCTGGAATACTGGTTGGATCGATAAAACAATAGACGGCTTTTGTCTTATGAAACCTAGCCAGTGTTGTTAAAAATAAATCATGCTTGCTACCGAACGTTTCATAGAAACTACTTTTACTGATATTCATTGCACTAATTAGATCCTGTAACGAACTACCTTTATAACCTTTTTTTTGGAAAACAGACAGGGCTTGGTCTACTGCAACTTCGGTTTCAAATTCTCTTGGTCTTACCATAAAATAGATGTTCTTTTTTTAAAACAACTGAATAATATCAAATGCAGAACGGTCAGTCCATAACTATTTTTTCTTGGTGGGTGGAAAAGTAATACGCATTCCACCCCTCACCGCCTAAAAAGTCAATTTATGTCAAACTACAGTGCCATGATAAAAAAGTGAAATGGAATATTGCAGTGTCTTCGACAATATTGTTCAACTGATTATTTGCCTGTAGCTTTACTTAAAAACCTGTTTTAAAAACCGGCGCATACGTTGCCAGGAATTCCTATCCGCTTCAGCATTATAAACCAGAGGCATATTAAAACGTTTGCCATACTCATCTGCCGCCCTGTTGGTAAAGCTGTGCTTCGCACCTAGATAATTCACCAAGTCAAAATCAGCTTTGGCTTTTTTCATTTCCTTTTCGAATGCAATAATTTGCTTAGTGCTTACGAAGGGATCGTTTGCTCCATTCAATACCAAAATTTTAGCTTTAACCTTTCCGTTCTTAGGAGGTGAACTAAAAGATAGAGAACCATGAAAACTCACTACACCCGCTAAATCGGCACCTTGTCTGGCCATGTGCAAAACGGTTCCTCCGCCAAAGCAATAACCAATAGCGGCAATTTTACCGGCTTCAACAGTCGAATGAATTTGTAAGATACGCTTGGCCTCATTAAATCGGGTTTCGGCAACTTTCATATTTGATGTCGCTGCCTTCATAAATTTTTCTGCATCATCGGGGTGTTTGGCCAGTTTACCTGTACCATACATATCTAGGGCGAAAGCTGTATAACCCAATTTTGCTAACTTATCAGCTCGTTTTCTGGCAAAAGCATTGTGCCCCCACCATTCATGTACCACGAGTACACCAGGACGTTTACCAGAAATAGAGTCATCATAACTCAGATACCCCTGAAACGACTGCCCGGCTATTGTATAGTCCACAAATTCGGAACGAATTTCAGCCCGAGCAGACATTGCCATACAAATAATCCCGGTAAATAATAGTGATAGTTTTATCATTTTCGTCATAACATTTTTCCTTTTAAAAATTGTTGTTCTATTTAATGGCTACTTATATTGTGGTTAATAAATCATGGGTCGAATCTACCTGTTCCGGGTCATTTTCATAAACTTCCAGAGAAGCGCAATTTTTATCATAATTAAATTTAGACATTCGAATATGCGCCATTGCAGAATACCATGCCAATTCCAAGAATTAATAATTCCCAGTCACAGACACTTTTCAAATGAATTAAAATAGCCGTGGAATTAATAGCTGATTTTAACCCAGCTTATCAGGTGCTTAATATAAAAAATGAAAGCCAATTAGATTTAGCATTTAGAGCATAAATTACAATAATTGTTTTTTCGATAGAACGGGTTCAATTGAAATTAATGAAAAAGAGGGTCGCTATTGGCTACCCTCTTTTTGTAATATCGATAGTTTTTAATATAACAATATTTATTTTAAGCAAATAAGCAGAAGGTCAATTAACTTCTCAGTTTACGCCCAGCACCAAACATTCCCAACAACCCAAGCCCTAACAATGAAATAGAGGCTGGCTCAGGGACATTTGCCCATTCAACAACAAGATCCAAGCCTAAATCTGCAGTATCAGGATCAAACCCTATGCTATTTGGCAAATGTTCGGCAGTACTATTTGCACCCCATAATGACAATAAAGATCCATTTATAGAATTGGGATGAGGAACATTATCGCCTCCAATCAACATGCTACCTTGGACAAATTTAAATATAGTATCTTCATGTATGGAATCATCTGAGAAATCAGCAGAAAGAGTACCAATTAAATTACCAAGACTAACACTAAAGTCGAGAACACCACTTAAGGTAGCAAGCTATTATTAAAATCATTCAATTCTAAAAATAAAACAAAATTATTCTCACCCATCACTATATTTTCATGAAAAAAACTAGTATGAGTAGCACTCAAAGATACTTTGGAAAAATCAGAGCCACACATACTCTGGCAGCCAGTAGCATTATGTAAGCCACTATATCACCAAATCCATTATCAGTGCCCGACAGAACATTACTAATGGTACTTGCACTTGAATTAAAAGCTAACAATGAAGAAGCTAGCACTATCAGAAATTTGAATATTATCAATACCTATAATTAATTACTAACAAAAAATATTTTCTAAATAAAATTAAAGCATAATTCGTGCCAAAAATAATTTTTATATATTTTTCAATTAATATTGATTTATTTTAGGTTGTTTAATCTGTTGTTTGTAAAATAACATGACACATAATTGAATCCAAAATACTGTCGGAATATCTGACAACAATTACTTTTCTTATGAGATCTCGATAATGGGCACGAAAACAAAAATAATAAGGGGGGAGTAGAAATTAGATTACAATTTCAATAGACTACAGTAAGCTTTCAATGTCACATCTACCTAATTTAAAAGTGGCCGAACATATCCCGACTATGTATAATTTATAGTACCGAGTTAAGAGCAATATCTTTATTAAATAAAGATATTGGATTTTCACCTATTTCCCGATAAACCATGGTTCGAATCGCTGGATTATTATTTCTATTCATTTTGAACGGCTGTACAAGTAGCTCATTATTTTTCGTTAATTCCCTGGCAAGATTAAGTGAATACACCGTTCATGAAAATATATCCTATGGAAATCATCCGCTCAATCAACTGGATATTTATTTGCCAGGAGAACAATCAAATCAGTCTGACTTAAATTTTCCCGTTGTTATTTATTTCTACGGTGGATGTTGGGGAGGTTGTATGACATTGGAAAAAGATAATTATGTTTTCATCGCAGAAGCGCTAACCAGCCATAATTATATCGCTATATTAGCGGACTATCGCCTTTATCCTGAAGTCAAATTCCCACAGCTTATGGATGATGCCAAAAAATCTGTAGAGTGGGTCAAATCAAATATTCATCGTTATGGAGGAAATCCGGATACTATTTTTTTGATGGGTCACTCATCGGGTGCCCACATGGCAGCAATGTTGACTCTAGATGAAAGCTATTTACAAGCACAAACTTATAAAAGTATAAAAGGTTTTATTGGTTTGGCAGGCCCCTATGATTTTTTACCCTTCACCAAACCCTATCAAAAAATCCTTTTTGGACCGGAACAAAATTATTCACAATCACAACCAGTTAATTTCGTAGATGGAAGCGAACCGCCTCTATTATTACTCTATGGAAATCAGGATCCAACTGTATTTCCAGTCAATATTGAAAGTTTAACTGATAAAGTACAGAAATTGGGTGGTCAAGTGGAGGCACATATATACGAAGGTATTGATCACTTTTCCATTATTGGAGCACTCTCAAAACCCTACCAAGAACAACAACCAATTCTGAACGATATCATCTGTTTTTTAAACCGACATGCTAAAATTGACTTAACCTGGAGTTTTGAAGCATCAGTTTGCTAATAAAATAGTTACTACAACTTTATTTTCCGCTGCTGCAGCTCAATTTCATAATTATTTCTTCATTGTACAGCTTTAAAAGTGATTTTTTTTGTTATAGTTACACATGTTCCCACTTCTTCCTCACTTTCAATAAGCAACTTACCACAATGTGCCTCGATAATCAGTTTTACAAGGTATAAACCTAGACCATAGCCACCTGTTTCTCGTTGGCGAGAGGAATCTAAACGAAAAAAGGGCTTTGTTAAAGAAGAAATATGTTGAGCAGGGATACCATAACCTTGATCTGTCACAACTAAAGACCAGTTATGTTCAAAACATTGGGTACTAATAATAATTTCATCATTAGCATGTTTACGATGCTTTAATGCGTTGCTGAGCAGGTTTTTAATCACAAAAACCCAACGTGATTTATCTAATGATTGACAAGAAACTCGGTGATCCAGGTTCTGTTCTATAGGCTGTTCTGGATAATATTTTTTAATGACTTGCTGAATTAAATCATTAACATCAACTTGACTTAGATTGAGTACCTGATGGCGGTGATTAAGTCGTTCTGCTTCTAATAATTCATCAATCAAACCCTGCATTTCGTGTATATCTTGCTCAAGCCCCATTTTTAATGAACTGGTTTCCATTAATGATAAAGCAACCTTTGCGCGTGTTAAAGGTGAGCGCAGTTCGTGACTTATCGCAAGCAGAAGTTGTTGCTTGGCTTCCAGCATGTGTTGAATATCATCTGCCATGACATTAATATCAGCTGACAACAACCCAAAATCGTCGTGTTGCTTAATGCTAATCCGATGTTCTAGATCACCAGATGCAATACGTTGGATTCCTTTTTGAATAGTTTTTAAAGGGCTGATGATATGCCGTAATAATAAATAAACGCAAGTTAGTACTAATAAAACACCAAATAATGCGTTAAACAATAATGTCTTTATGGGTGGGATTTTCCTTTGAATTATGAAGGTCGTGCTGAAGGGTGGATTACTAATGCGAATGGACAACTCTTTCCTACTCTGATTTATTGGGTTTTCTGGTTCATAATTTTTTGGCAATTCTCCCGTTGATGACCAGTGTAAATTTTTACCAGTGATAATGATTTTAACATCAAGCGAGTGACTAAATTTTTGTGCTATTTGTAAGTTAGGTGGTGTGCCTATTTCAGTATTAATATAGCTAAAATACTGTTGTAATTGTCTATTAACCGTACTTTTTATAGTTTGCTTTATAGTAACCCTCACAGTAAAAAACATGATTAATACAATGCACAAACCACTGAAAATAAAAGTTAAAAGGAGCTTTACAGACAGGCTTTTTCTTAATTTCATTGTTTTGTTTCGTCTGGTGGTACAAAACAATAACCTTTCCCCCATACTGTTTTAATACATTCCAGAGGTTTGAGTTTGTGCCGTAAACGACTAATCAAAATATCAATCGAACGAGAAAATAATTCTGCATCAATGCCATGAATACGATTCATAATTTCATCACGATTAAAATGTTTATGCGGGTTTTCGACAAATAACACTAATAATTCATACTCTTTGGTTGTTAATGTGACATTTTTTTTCTGTATCGTAACCTGCTGCTTACTTTTGTCTAAAAGAAAATCATGCCATTGTAAAATATTATTATTCACAATAACTGGAGAGTCTTTTGTCGTATGACGCTTTAAAATACAATGAATCCGAGCCACCAATTCACGGGGTTCAAAAGGTTTTGCTAAATAATCATCTGCTCCGATTTCAAGCCCAATAATTCGGTCGGTTACTTCACCGCGTGCAGATAACATTAAAATGGGAATTTCAGTCGTTTTTCGTAACTTTCGGCAGACTTCAAAACCATCTATATCTGGCAACATAATATCCAGGATCACTAATTCAATGGTCTTGTTTTCTTGTACTAATTGGATGCCTTGTATGGGGTGGGTGACACTAACTAATTTTAGTGCATAGCGGCTAAAGTAGTCTTCTAGCAAGCTAGCTAAACGCTCATCGTCATCAATCAATAAAATTGTTTGCATTTTCAATTGGTTTGATAAATAAAAAAGTCTTGCCTCGGTTTTAAAACTGAGACAAGACTTAGTTTACAAGCAGATTCGATTAATGGCTAACGCTTAATTTTCGCCATAATTTCTTAATTTCCAAGAATGATTTCCTTGATCATCTTCGCCTTTATATTCTAAATCAACCCAGAAATCAGAATTTTCGCCCACAGAGTCAATTTTCGCAGAAGGGACAAAGAAATCTAAGTTGTTAGATACTTCGCCACGCATTTTATTAGAATTACAGTCTTCTGTATTTTGCTCAGACATTTCTTGCATTTCTGCTCGTTGAGCATCCGTTAAGCTATCAGTAAAGGTTGCAATGGCAGCGATGATTTGTGGGGCATATTCTTGTATGTTTGCCGTTCTTGTTTCTATAATACTTAATGCTTCTTCTTGGTCAAAAACCGGTTGAGAAAGTAATGTTAACACTTGCTCGCGTGGGCTATTGTCTTGACGTGCTTGTTTGATTTCCATTATCAAATCTTTAACGCTTAATAAATTACCACGTTGTATTTCATCTAAGTCCAGGTTGTGCATCATTCTTATTTTTCTAAACATACCTCCAAATGGGACAGACTCACCACAGGATTCTCCGTCAGGTCTACCTACACCATCCGGTCGTCCTACACCTTCTGGTTTTGTGCCCTCAGGTCTTTCAGTGGCTTCACCTCTACCAACACCATCAGGTCTTCCATACTGAGTTTCAGCAGAAACAGAGTTTGTAGCTCCAAGTAAAACAAAGCTGGCACATAGTGTTGTAATAATGGTTTTATTGATAATATTCATAATAAATCTCCAATGTAGTTTATAGGATATTGAAAGCAATTTTTCCATTTTTTGCATCAATGGCTATAGTCTACAAAAGAGACTTGTAACAAGCTTATCGGTGGTGTAACAATTTGTAACAATTTGGTTGTACGCCTTTTTTACATGATTTTTTATATCATGCATAAAAATGAACAATCATGAAACTACAAAAGGTGGGCTGAGTTGGCGCGTGCTCGTGAAGCAACTTGTTAGCTGGTTTTTGAGTTCAGGAAGAGGGCTCCATGCCATTCGACGAGCCAACTAATTTTTTATTTAGTCAGCTTAACTGACCGTCAAAACGATTTTACCTACTTGTTTATTGGATTCGAGAGCACGATGTGCAT
>CAZZML010000151.1:0-7348 GCA_964654735.1 uncultured Roseivirgaceae bacterium
ACACTTAAAATGCTCATAACAAATATTCATGAATTAATCAGGCTAAGGTTTTAATATAACAGAGTATTCCAGATAACTATATGCAATTATCAAAATTAGAAATTAAGGGATTTAAAAGTTTTGGAGATAAGGCGGTAATTAACTTTGACAAGGGCATTACTGGTGTTGTTGGCCCAAATGGGTGTGGAAAATCTAATATTGTAGATGCCATTAGGTGGGTACTGGGCGAGCAAAAAACAAAAGCGTTACGTTCTGATAAAATGGAGAACGTAATATTTAATGGAACTAAAAAAAGAAAGCCAACTCAAATGGCCGAAGTTTCGCTCACATTTAGCAATACTAAAAATGTTTTACCAACGGAATATTCGCAAGTTACCATTACAAGAAGGTATTACAGATCGGGTGATAGTGAGTATGAGCTAAATGGAGTTCCTTGCAGACTTAAGGATATCACTAATCTATTTTTAGATACTGGCATATCTTCTAATAGCTATGCCATTATTGAGCTCAAGATGGTAGATGATATTCTTTCTGATAAAGACAATTCTCGCAGAGGTTTGTTTGAAGAAGCTGCCGGTATTTCCAAGTTTAAAAAGCGCAAAAAAGAAACCTTGCGAAAGCTTGAAGGAACCGATGCCGACCTTGAACGTGTAGAAGATTTACTATTCGAAATTGAAAAGAATTTAAAATCACTGGAGAAGCAAGCTCGCCAGGCAGAACGTTACTTTAAGCTCAAAGAAGATTATAAAGAAAAGAGCTTGATCCTTGCATCTGAATCAATTAAAGCCCAAACTACTGCTTTAAATTCACTAACAAAACAAATAGAACACGAAACAGATAAAAAAATTAACTACAGTAAACATATAGCCGAAAAAGAAGCTTCTGTTGCCAAATTAAAAAAGGAACTTATCCAAAAGGAAAAGCTTCTTTCTTCCAGACAAAAAGCATTAAATGAACATGTTAATAACATAAGGCAATACGAAAGTGACAAAAAAATTGAAAATGAAAGGCTCCGATTCCTAAATGATAAAGGTGAAAGTATTCGATCCCAAATTGAACTTGACAAAAAAAGCAATGAAAGAGCTTCATTTAGCATTAAAAGTCTAAATACTGAATACGAATCTGTTCAAAAGCAGTTCAGCGAGCTTGAGTTAATGCTTGAGAAGTATAATTCTGAAAAGGAAACTCAACATGCCATTGCGCAAAAAGCAAAAGAAGAAGCAGGATCGTACGAAGTTTTACACCAATCAAAGAACGAGGAGTTATACCAGGCAAAAAAAGAGATTGAAATAAATGAAATTCAACTTTCATCTCTGAAACAACAACTCGAAAAGGCTTCATCATCCAGCTCGCAGAAATCAGCTAATTTGGTTGAGTTTGACGACCGAATTAAGAGTCTTTCAAAAGAGCTGAAAAATAAAACTAATGAGCTCAAAAAATTAGAGGCAAACGAGCATAGCCTTGAAGAAAGAATAGTGCAAACAGAAAACACTATTTCTGTTATTAAAGACGAAAGTTCTGAAGTAAAACGAAAGTTAGATTCTAAACAAAATGAATTTAACCTAACCAAATCATTAGTAGATAATTTGGAAGGGTTTCCCGAAGCCATTAAGTTTTTAAAGAAAACCCCCGATTGGGACGTAGATGCTCCCCTCCTTTCAGATTTAATTACCTGTAAACAAGAATACAGAATTTCAATTGAGAATTACCTGGAACCCTACCTTAATTATTATGTGGTTGACAGTTACGACCAAGCCTTTAAGGCCATAAATTTACTAAGCGATGCCTCAAAAGGTAAAGCCAATTTTTTTGTACTTGAAGCATTTAAGGGGTTTAGCCCTACCACAACTCACCTGATAGAAAATGCTTTTCCTGCAACAGAAATTATGGAGTTTGATTCAAAATACAAACTCTTAATATCGCATATGCTGGATAACGTTTATATGGTTGAGACAGATGAGCAATCGTTTCCGGCAATTAATGAGGCCATTTTTATTACAAAATCGGGCAAGTATATTAAAAAGCCATTAAGCCTATCAGGAGGCTCAGTAGGATTATTTGAAGGTAAAAAAATTGGGCGTGCTAAAAATTTGGAAAATTTAGCTAAAGAAATAAAAGTATTAGATAAACAACTAACCAAGGTAAATAATGAGTTGAGCAAAAGTCAGGCTGAGCTTGAAAAGTTAAAGTCATCTGTTCAAAAAGGACTTCTTTATAAAAAAACAGAAGAATTAAATAGTATAAACGAAGAATACATAACACTAACCACTAAACAAGAGCAGTTTGCCTCTCTTATTTCACAAACTGATGTTGATAAAGAAGAGTTGTTCGAACAAATTAACAGCATAGATCTAAAAAATGAAGAGTTACTTCCAAAATGCGAATTACTAGCCAGCGAAATTGAAGAAAGCAAACATTATTTAATTGAACTAAAAGAAGCTTTTGAAAAGCACAACTTCGATCTGGATGAAAAAACTAAAGTTTATAACGAAAGCAACATACAGTTTCATCAGTTTCAAAATAAGCTTAATAGCTTAGAGCAAGAAATTGGTTTTAAGAGAACAACGTTTGAAACAAGTAAGGCGAACATTGAGAAAAATGAAGCAGAGTTAAAAGCCAATGATGTTGAGATTAAATCTCTCCTTACCAACTCAGAGTCGAATGATGGCAAGCTGATAGAACTTTATGCTGAGAAGGAGTCCATTGAACAAGGAGTTAACGAAGCAGAAAAAGAATACTATAACCACCGAGGGGAAATTGAAAAGGCAGAAAAAGAACATAAAGAAGTACAAAATCAAAGGGAAAATATTGATGGGTTTATATTAGAACTAACGAATACATTAAATGAAAAAAAACTCGAATTAAGCTCAATTCGAGAGCGGCTTAAAGTTGAATTTGAAGTTGATTTAAGTGATATTATGAAAGAGTCTGAAAAGGCTGAATCAGTGTTAGACATAGATCAACTAACCGATGAAGTTCAATCGTTAAAAGATAAAATTGAACGGATTGGCACCATTAACCCTATGGCGTTAGAAGCTTATGATGAAATTAAAGAACGTTATAACTTCATATCGAGTCAAAAAGAGGATTTAGAGAAAGCAAAAGAATCCCTTATTTCTACCATTTCGGAAATAGATTTGGTAGCCAAAGCCACCTTTTTAGATGCTTTTGCAAAGATTGAGAAGAATTTTATTAAAGTATTTAGGTCTTTGTTTACTGAAGAAGATCATTGTGATTTAAAATTAACTGATCCGGCTAATCCATTAGAATCAGCCATTGAAATAATTGCAAAACCAAAGGGCAAAAAACCACTTACTATAAATCAACTTTCAGGTGGTGAAAAAACACTAACCGCTACCTCCTTATTGTTTGCAATTTACCTGTTAAAACCAGCTCCATTCTGTATTTTCGATGAAGTAGATGCTCCGCTAGACGATGCCAATATTGATAAATTCAATAAGATAATTAGAGATTTCTCCCATGAGTCGCAGTTTATTATTGTAACTCATAATAAGAGAACCATGGTTAGTACCGACATAATTTACGGAATTACCATGGTAGAACAAGGTGTTTCAAGAGTAATTCCAGTAGATATCAGAGAGCTTGCTTAGCCACACAATCTCTCTCTGACTTTACCTGTGCATTACAACTAGCTTCTTATATGTTAAAGCCCCTTGCTTAGACTGTATTACTAAGTAATAAATACCATTCGGAATACTACTGGTATCATACTCATACCTACCATTGGAGAAATAAAATTGTTCAGATGCAAACTCAACACCTCGTTGGTCAATAATTTTCCATGTCAATTCGCCACTCAAGGCATCGTCTGTTTCAAAATGTAGTATATCAGCTACTGGGTTTGGATAAAGGTCGATTGCTTCAGCAGCATGCTTAAGTACACCTTCCAATCCTAATATTAAAGGAGGGTCTTTAGGGTCAGTTATTTTCATATAAGCTGCCTGATAAATTTCCCCAGGAGCACTACCATCTGTTTTTTCTTGTACAAACACAATTACGGCTAGATTATCGGAGCTATAAAGTGGCATATCAATTACCCAATCTAACTGTGCTGAAGAATACACATCTCCAGGGTTAAAACTATTTACTCCCTCTTTTGAGGAACCTGCCGGATTAGGTAACATCTTTTTAACTACGTTAAATGCGGTATCTCCAGGAGCTAACACAATATTTTCTTCCACCACTACTGTATAAACAATAATTGGGTTATTTATTGTCCGCTGAGCCACTACATCCCATTTAATACTAAGAGATTTACTATCTGTTGGTAATATTTGAATAGCTACCGAAAATTGAGGGTCAACCAAAGATCTTTGTTGAATCAACTCAATATCGAATAATTGAAAATCTTGGTATTGATTACCATCAACTACTGTATTAATGGTTTGAGATACACTATACACATTTGCTCTGGTAACTGGTTCTGCTTCATTTCCTTTATACAACGAATCTGCTTCCGGGTAAGGAATATGGTAATCCATATAAATAAAATCTAGAGAATCAGCTCCCGTTTTATAATCTCGCATTCTATCTCTAAAACTAGTATATCCAGCATTGGATAAACTGGTAAAGTTCTCCACCATTATCAGCCTGTTTCTTTCTCTGATATTGATATTATCAAACGCAAATCCATTTTTTACATCACCATCAACTACACTGCCAAATGCCACACGAAAACGTACTTGTCCTCTTTCCGAAAATGGTATTTCATTCAGATTAAACCTTGCTGTAACCCATTCTCCTGTTTCTCCACTCCAACCAATAGTACTACCACCAGGTCTTCCATTAATCCCTGATTCATTATACCAATTAATACCTTCGTCAACAGCACCTATGTTTAACCAAGTAATTCCTCCATCGGTTGAGTACTGAAGTGCTGACCCGTCTGAACTTTCTTGGGTTTCATCCCAAATATCCATAGATATCATAGGGCGTTCTAAACTTGTTAAATCAAAACAAGGCGCATTTACATACGACTCTTCATTATTATAATAATTCCCCGAATTATTGCCCGTCCACCAAGCATTTACACCGTCCGAAGCTGAATTAATTGTGGTGCCATTTGGCGTGCCTAAAATCCAGCTCGTATCACTGTCAACATCCGGAAAATTTCTTAGTTCTGCACTACTTACCCAACCATGCCCGGCAGCCTCAAAGCTTTCCAAATACTCTGTGGAAAGATCAACTGTGGTATAAGGGAAAATAGTTATGGCTTGCACATCACTTGTTTGGCATCCTTGTGCTGTTGTAATTTGAACAGAAGCATTATAGGTTGTAAAACTAGGATACATATGGCTAACAATATTTGAAGCACCTGCATTAATAACTCCATCACCATAAGTCCAAGTGTAATCAACAATAGGGCTAGGGGCCTGAGTTCCCCAATTGACAGTTGCTTCAAAACTTGTAGCATCACCATTACAAAACGATTCTGCCTTATAGGTAACCGTAGGTACAGCGCCAAAGAACACATTGGTTGTTTTTGTAGATTGGCACCCTTGGTCTGAAGTAACTGTTAGTATAATATCGTAATTACCTTCATTAAAAATCGACATGGCAGGATTTTCTAAAGTACTAAAGCCAACTACATTGCTTAAGGCATCCTCAACTCTCCACTCCCAATTCGTAATAGAACCAATTGGTATTGAAGAACTGCTGGTGAATTGAATTGGGGTATCTATACAAAAGTTACCTACATTAAAGTTAGACACAGGAGCCGGTAATATTTCAACTGTTTTAGTGAAAGAAGTAGTTGCACTAAAACTATTTGTAAACGTATATGTAATTGGATATATTCCAGCTGGTAATGCATTAGTATTTATAAAAAACTGACCTGTGCCAATATCCATTTGAATACGTGATTGCATTAATGGATCAGTACTTGTAAACTCAGAAACAGGGAAACCTGTACTAATATCTGGGCTTCCAGCGATTCGAACCAAATTAACATCTCCACATACTTGCGAAATAAGTGTTGATGTTACAGGGTCTTCTAAATCAAAGTCAATGGTTGTAACAGGGTTGATTACTACATCAAATGAATCTGAGTTTGTACAGCCTGTAGTTGCGTTTGTAAACGTATAAACTACGGTGTTTATAGCTGGGGTAAGGTTTGCAATGGTTGGTAAAAACTGTGTTCCACTAACACCTGGCCCACTAAACACACCCACTCCTCCTGTGGTAGGAAAACCAGTTAAATCAACAGGTAAGTCATCCTCTTGATAAACAGGATCAAGTCCAGTTAGTAGCACTTCAGGTAATTTATTAACAATTACAGTAGTTTCATCCATTGTAATTCCACAGGTAGTTCCTGGATTGGAAGAAGTTAATCTAAGCACAACCGTTGCTCCATTAAGCATATCATTAGAACCTGGGTTATAATTAGTAGTTACATCGTTCGCATTGTCAAACGTTCCATCTCCACCACTCACGATACTCCATGTACCTGTAGATACAGAACCAAATACATTGCCATTTAAGAGCCCTGCTTCATTCTCACAAATTTCAAAATCAGATCCAGCATCTACTTTTGCTGATTCTTCAATAGTAATATCAATATCAGCAGAAACACTTGTACAAGGATCTGAAGGCCCATCTGGGTCATTGGTAACTAGCCTTAAAGTAACAATAGTATTTACATCCGACACATCAGGTGAATAATCTGCTTCAACTACATTTCCTATTACTGAACTTGCTGATAATGTACCATTACCAGATATTATTTGCCAAATGCCACCTATTGCGCCACCTCCTATTGTACCTGTTAATGGTATTGAAGTTGGCTCACATATTGGGTAGTCTGCAGGAACAAAAACTGTGGCTGGCATTGAATTTATCAGTTCTACTTCATCAAAGCTTTCCGTACAAACTCCATTGGCAATAGTCCATCGAAATATGGCAGTTGTACCGCCTGGAATACCTGTGATCCCTGAATTAAAACTTCCTGGTGAAGTAATAGTGGCTACCCCACTAATTAACGTCCAAGTTCCTATTCCAATAATTGGTAAATTACCAGCCATTATAAACGAACCTACATCACATAATATTTGACTGGCCCCAGCATTTGAAACTGTTGGGCTAGCATCAAATTCTATATCTACTGTAGAAGTGCTGGACATACAAGTACCATTGCTAAAAGTCCATTCTAACGTGTAAGTAAATTCTGTACTTCCTTGAAATATCGTTTGAGGGTCTGTATTGTCCACAAAAGCTCCATTCCCATCTCCTACTAATATAGTCCAATTTCCAGCTTCCCCAATAACTGTTGATGAATTAGCTGCTAATATGGTACTGGTACCACAAATTGCAGAAGCTCCAGTTTGATTTG
>CAZZML010000152.1:0-7332 GCA_964654735.1 uncultured Roseivirgaceae bacterium
CAACATGTCCATATTAGATAATACAAAAATGCTGTCCTAGTTAGAACTTAGCCCTCTTTTCCAAATCAGTCTTCATCATTTGCCCTGTAAATTTTAGAAAATCTCTTTGGACATCTGCCATTTTATGAGTTCCCTTCATTTGCCAAAGTAAATGTATATGGTTGGGCATAAGTACAAAACCAAAAATAGCACATCTGTTTTGATTTATTAAATATGCCATACTGTCTAGTACTAACTGTTTATAACTATTATTTTCTAATATTGGCTTCCATCCTAAAATAGTTGCTGTAAAAAAATAAACTTGCTGACTTTCCATAAAAGCAAATTATGAAATATTTTAACTAATTCAATTTAAAATAATGATATTATGCTTGTTGGTGAAACAACACCAACAAGGGGTAGAAGACTCATGATGGAAGTGCATTTGCCATTCTACTTAAAAGCAGGAATACCTGTAATCTCGTGTCCTAAAATAAGCAAGTGAATATCGTGGGTGCCTTCATAAGTTAGCACAGATTCTAAGTTAGCCATATGGCGCATCATTGGGTATTCGCCCGTAATGCCCATACCTCCATGAATTTGTCGTGCTTCACGTGAAATATCCAAGGCCATAGCCACATTATTACGTTTTGCTAATGAAATCATTGCCGTGGTTGCTTTGCCTTCATCCATCATTTTACCCAGCTTCCAATTTAATAATTGGGCTTTGGTAATTTCGGTAAGCATTTCTGCTAATTTTTTCTGAATAAGCTGAAAACTGCCAATGGGTTTATCAAACTGGATTCGCTCCAAAGAATACCTGCGGGCGGCATCGTAGCTATCCATAGCTGCACCTGTTGCTCCCCAGGCAATGCCATAACGGGCAGAGTCTAAACACATAAGCGGTGCTCCCAGTCCACTTTTGCCAGGCAGTAAATTTTCTTTAGGCACTTTTACATTATCAAATACTAACTCACCTGTAACACTCGCTCTTAACGACCATTTTCCGTGGGTTTCTGGTGTAGAAAAACCTTCCATGCCACGTTCAACAATTAAACCATGAATTCTTCCTTCTTCATTTTTAGCCCAAACAACTGCAATATCAGCTTTAGGCGAATTTGATATCCACATTTTGGCTCCATTTAATAAGTAATGGTCGCCCATATCTTTAAAATTGGTTACCATTCCACTTGGATTGGATCCATGGTCAGGCTCAGTTAGTCCAAAGCACCCTAACATATCACCTGAAGCTAATTTTGGCAAATATTTTTTCTTTTGTTTTTCACTACCAAATTTATAAATAGGGTACATTACTAATGAACCTTGTACTGATGCTGTACTTCTCATACCAGAATCTCCACGCTCAATTTCCTGCATAATTAGCCCATAGGAAATGTAATCAAGGCCACCTCCTCCATACTCAGGCGATACGAATGACCCAAAGGCACCAACCTCTCCAAACTTTTTAACAATAGGTTCATGAAAATAAGCACGTTGGCACCAATCTTCAATATTGGGGCTAATCTCCTTTTTTACGAAGTCTCGAATGGAGCTTCTAATCAACTTATGTTCTTCAGTTAATAGGTCATCTATATGATAAAAATCGGGTGATTCAAATAAATCTGTTTTCATATTTGAGTTTGAAATTCGGTTTTATCCGATGTTGATACTTGGTTTTATTCGTGCAAATTTACAACGAAAATTTACATCCACTAGGGTTTATAAAACCAATATTTCGATCAATTTTGTCTAAAACCATAGTATTTTAGCATTTTGTTTCTAAACAATAGAAGCCAATAAGTATGCGTTTAGTTTTTCTTTTCATAGGTCTATTATTATCTGCCACAATTACTATGGCTCAAAACTTTATGCAAACTTTTTATGAAGTTGAAGGAGCCCCTTTAAAAGAAGAATTTAGCATTAATAGTAAAAATGAGCTTGATGGAGAATATGCTTCCTATTTTATGGATGGCACAATGAAGAGTCAAGGTTATTTCAGCCAAAATATATCAACAGGAGAGTGGAGGTATTATTTTGAATCAGGAGAATTACGGATGGTTGGGAATGTAGTTCAAGGAAAAAATAATGGGCTATGGCAGTATTTTTATGAGTCGGGTGGCAAAAAGATGGAAGGGTATTTAGAAGATGGCAAACGTACTGGCAACTGGGTGGTGTATGCAAGTAATGGAGCAAAGCAAAGTGAGGGCAAATATGAAAATAATGCCAGGGTAGGTATTTGGAAGTATTATGCAAATACTGGTGGGTTAAATGCCACCGAAGAAATTAAGGAGGACTATTCGATTTACTCAGAGTATTATGTAACAGGAGAGTTAAAATCAGCAGGAAAGAAGTTTGATGGAAAAAAGGAGGGTGAATGGAATTACTTTTACGAGGATGGTTCAAAGGAAGCTAAAGGAATTTATAAAGCAGGAAAGAAATTTGGTGCTTGGGTGTATTATAATGAGTCTGGAACGATTAAAGCTGAAGGTAATTTTATTAACGACTTAACGGATGGCATTTGGATTCATTATTACGAGTCTGGAATTATGAAAACAAAAGGGAAGCTATATAAAGGACAAAAAGATGGCGAATGGAGCCTTTATTATGCTGATGGTAAGTTAAAAGGTGAAGCTAGCTATGAATTAGGTAATGGGGAGTACAAAGAGTATTATAAAACGGGCTCTCTTAAAGTAAAGGGCAAGGTTGTAAATGGTAAGAACCAAGGAGTTTGGCAATATTTTTATGAGTCGGGTTATTTGGAAGGAGAGTGTAATTTTAGAAATGGAGAAGGTGAATTTATTGGCTACTACCCACCAGTTACTCGAAAGGAAATACGTGAAGGATTGCTTGGGAAGCAAAAGATGAAAGGGTTTATTCAAGATAATAAAAAAGTTGGTATTTGGGAATTATATGAAACTAATGGTGACTTGGCCGGATATTACAAACCATATTACGAAGGTGATAATGAAGGTTTTTTACTAGCCAATGATAAAGAAGAGCAAAAAGCCTTAAGTGCAGAGAGAAGAAAAGTAAGAATTGGGTCTTATTCTTACTCGAGTTCAGGTAATAGGTATTTTAAAAGTAAAATCAATGAGCATCGTGCGTACATAGTTAATTATAATCCTGTAGCCGTTTTTTATAATTTGCTTCCAGTGGGAGTAGAATATTATATGAATGAACGTTTAGGGTATGAAGTGCTTTTTCAGTATATAAAAAATCCGTTTCTAAAAGATTTTGAAAACATTGATAATGGTAAGACTTTTACTCAGGGAGTTAGCACTTCGGTCAGACAAAAATTTTATCAGCGAGGTACCGATTTTGGTGTGCCTTATTTTGGCCACGAACTGCGCTATACCTATTTGCAACACTCTTCCAATATTAACGAAAACCCGGTATTGGGAGCCTTTGAGTCTAAATATGAATATGCGGCACTCATTGGGTTTCGATATTTTAAAAATCAACAAGATAATGGATTTACTGTTGATGTGTTTTTAGGTGCTGGTATTGGTTATAGAGATTTTGTTAAAACATACCAGTCAAACAGACTGTCTGATCCGTTTAGTAACCTTAATAGCAATGATTTATCACTTTCGCTTCGAGCCGGATTTCATTTAGGATATACGTTTAAAACCAGAAAATTTTAATGCCCAAGAAAATAATTCTATTACTCTCTCCACGAGAGGCATATACTCCAGAAATTTTAGAAAAGTTAATCATTGCCAAATCAGGAATAAGAAATGGGCAAGTAGAATTGCTCAAAAGATCTATTGATGCCCGAAAAGTAGCTGTTAAAGTGAGGGTAGAGGCCAATGTGTACGAAGAAGGCCAAGAAGTCGATAATATAGCGTACACCAAACCTGATATTGATGTAAGTAAAGCAAAGCATGTGATAATTGTGGGCTCAGGCCCAGCAGGGCTATTTGCCGCATTGCAACTTATTGAACTGGGAGTGAAGCCAATCATTATTGAGCGAGGTAAAGATGTGCAAAGCAGAAGACGTGATTTAGCTGCTATTAATAAGGAGAATATTGTAAATCCTGATTCTAATTATTGTTTTGGAGAAGGTGGAGCTGGTACATATTCAGATGGTAAATTATATACACGTTCTAGTAAGCGAGGAAATGTAAGGCGGATTTTAGAAATTTTGGTAGCTTTTGGTTCGCGAGAAGAAATTCTTATAGATGCCCACCCACATATTGGCACCAACAAACTACCGAAATTAATAGAGCATATACGAAGTTTTATTCTTGAAAGGGGAGGAGAGGTTCATTTCGATAAACGAGTAGATGATATCATCCTAAAAAATGGAGAAGCTGTAGGAGTTATGGCAGGAGGTGAAGAGTTTAGAGGGGAGGCTGTGATTTTAGCTACAGGGCATTCGGCCAGAGACATTTATATGTTGCTAGAGAAAAAGAAAATTGAAATGGAAGCCAAACCTTTCGCATTAGGAGTAAGGGTAGAGCATCCTCAAAAATTAATTGATTCCATTCAATACCATTGCGAGGCACGAGATGAGTACTTACCTGCTGCCAGTTATTCATTGGTGCATCAAATTTATTACGAGGAGGCTAAAAAAGGGGTGTTCTCGTTTTGTATGTGTCCGGGTGGATTTATTGTGCCTGCGGCTACAGCACCTGGCGAAATTGTAGTAAATGGTATGAGCCCATCTCGAAGAGATTCTAAATATGCAAATTCTGGAATTGTGGTTGCTGTAGATGAAGAAGACACTAAGGGTTTTAGTAAATATGGAGCTTTAGCTGGCATGTATTTTCAACAGCAAGTAGAGCAAGCAGCTTTTGCTGTTTCGGGTACCCAAACAGCACCCGCACAGAGGCTTACCGACTTTACTCAAAAAAGAGTGTCATCATCACTGCCAGAAACCTCGTATCAACCAGGAGTAGTTTCTGCTGAGTTAGGTGAGGTTTTGCCCGAAAGTATTTCTTACCGATTGCGGAAAGCATTTAGAGCCTATGATAAAAAGATGAAAGGCTATTTAACAAACGAAGCCATTATTTTAGGGGTTGAAAGCAGGACTTCTTCACCTGTTAGAATTCCTCGTGACCGGGAAACACTAGAACATATTAAAGTTGGCAGGTTATATCCTTCAGGAGAAGGAGCAGGTTATGCAGGCGGCATTGTGTCAGCAGCAATGGATGGAGAAAATTGTGCAAAAATGGTGGTGGAAAAGTATATAAAATAATGAGCGACTCAAAAAAAACAGTAATTATAGGAGCAACAACCAACAAGGGAAGATATGCATTTATGGCGGCAGAAAGACTTAAAGGTGCAAATATTGATTTTGTTCCAATAGGTATTAAAAAGGGAGAAGTGTTTGGCAAGTCCATACTACCAATAAGAGAAAAGCCTATGGTGTCTGATGTACACACGGTAACTATGTACATTGGCTCTCAAAACCAACATGAGTGGTATAATTATATTTTATCGTTAAAACCACAGCGAATCTTATTCAACCCAGGAACGGAAAATGAAGCCTTTCAAAATATGGCTCGCCAACAAAATGTTGAGGTTGTTGAAGGGTGTACGTTAGTGATGCTAGGAGTTGGAACGTATTAATTCTAATTAATTGTAATATCTCTTAGCACAAACTCAGGTGTTTCTACAATATTGCTCTTATTTAAAGCCCTATCCTGAATTTGAATCTCCAGTTTTAAGGTATCTAGTTTAAAAATAACTTCAAACCCTGCCCCAGTTAGTCCATATTTCAAACTCCCTTCCAACGGTCTTTTTTGCCCATTGGGGTTCAATATAGGAAATCGGCCATCATAGGTTTCACCGCATTGTGGTGGGTTGGCTGTTATCCAATCATATAAATTCCATTGCCCATTTTTCTTAACATAAAAATCTATAAAAATGTTAAAGTGGTCAGGGTTCTGAGTAATATGAAAAGTATCAGCTTCTTCTACCAAATAATTTGTACAGAAATACGGAAATTCGTAAGGCGGAATGGTGTCATATGGAGGAGTATTTCTATCAGCGTAAGTCAAACGTTCTCCATTTGTTTTGGACGTATAGTTAATTGCATTATAAGGATCATGAGTATCAGAATCTGGATTCAAACCTAAATCACCATCTCCATCTTTAAAATAAAGGCTTACAAATAACGAATCTGTTAGTTCACCTTTCTTAAAGAATACGCTATTAAATTCTATTGAAGGTGTGTTGGGGTATGTTGGCAAATCTCTGCAACCCCATAGTGCAGAAGCCAGGATAATAACTAATCCAACATATTTTATAATTTCCTTCAATTAGATTCTATAAATTTGTACATCGCAAAAATACATATTTAGATACGGATGTTTGATGTTAAAAGTTTACTTAATTTATTGCCCAATATTAACGAGTACAACTTTGAAATCAATGCGTTAGAGGTATTCAGATGGCAAGCGACTAATAATTTGGTCTATAATTCATATTTAAGCCATTTAAATGTGGATATTAATGAGGTTAATAAATTAAGTCAAATACCTTTTTTACCCATCTCATTCTTTAAAAGCCATTCTATTAAAACGAACGAATGGAAACCACAAAAAGTATTTGAAAGCAGTGGTACAAGTGGGATGCAAACAAGTAAACACTTTATTAAAGATGTGCAATTTTACCATTCGCATGCCAAACGTTTATTTGAAATGGAATTTGGGAGAATTGATAACGCACATATCCTTGCTCTGCTTCCTTCTTATTTAGAACGTGATAGCTCTTCGCTAGTGAGCATGGTGCAGTTTTTTGCTCAGGAATCGAATTCGCCCCATTCAGGTTTTTACCTTAATAATTTAGACCAATTGGCTAATAAATTAATTGAGCTGAAAGATAGCAATAGAAAGGTTATACTATTTGGAGTAACATTTGCTTTGCTTGATTTAGCAGAAAAACAGGAGCTTGACTTAAGCCATGTAATTCTTATTGAAACCGGAGGAATGAAGGGCAGGAGAGAAGAAGTAACCCGAGAAGAACTATATGGCATATTAAGAAGAAACCTGAACTTGCTTGATATCTATTCTGAGTATGGAATGACCGAACTGCTTTCTCAAGCGTATGGAAAAAACGCTAAATTTATCTTGCCCAATTTAATGAAAATTATAATCAGAGAAGTAAGCGACCCATTTTCGGTAGCACCCGTTGGCAGAACAGGAGGTATTAATGTAATTGATTTAGCCAATGTGCACACTTGCTCTTTTATTGAAACGCAAGATTTAGGAAGGCTTAATAGCGATGGTAGTTTTGAGGTATTAGGCAGGTTTGATAATAGTGAATTGAGGGGATGTAATCTGTTAGTTTCTTAATACTGTCATCCGAGTAAAAATCTAACATTAAGAATATCTTAGAAAGACACCC